>CAYSWQ010000012.1:0-5054 GCA_964434885.1 uncultured Methanosarcinales archaeon
CATCTACACTTGTTTCGTTGAATGAAAGTAGGTCGGTTCTGTTGTTGTAGATGTTTAGGATTTGTTCTGGGGTTAAGGTTCTGTTGAAGATTTGGACTTCATCGATTGTCCCATCAAAACTATATGTATCATCTGTTGCATGTTTTCCAATTAATACAGGGTAATAATTACTTGTTGCAGAACTAGCAATAGTCCCACTATAATCTAAGGTTTTTTCAACCCCATCAAAATAAAATTTAAGTTTATCTGCATTTGTTGAACCATCTCCATTATAAATAAGTGTCCACATATGCCATTCCCCAGTTGCCAAAATGTTTCCAGTTGAACTACCAAGAAGATTACCTCCATTTTTTACTGCAACATAAACATCATCATTACCTTGTTCCGTTGGACCCGATAAACCTAAACCAATTCCATTGTTAGAAGATGTATCATTTTGTCCAATAACTAAATCCCAATCAGATAAAGAATCTGGTTTTACCCATAAATTTACCGTTATAGTTTTAGAACCAAAAGTTTCATTTATGCCTTCTTTAACTTCGATTCCATTAGAACCATCAAATTCATAAGCACCCTTGCCATCGTAACCACCAGTGGCATTCCAAGTGGCACCATTGTTAGTTCCACTTTTTTCATAACCACTATAATCTTTAGTCCCGCTGTTGGTATTGTTGTTGTCTTCGAAAGGCATGTTTAATACTGTGATTGAAGTTCCGTTGAGTTTCCAGTTAAAGATGTTTTTGATTGAGTCTGAATCATTATCAGCTGTTGAGACGTTGTAAACAGTGATGTTTTCTGAAGTGTAATTATTACCCTCTGTGGTATTTATGGTTGGAGTGCCTTGTTCTGGAGGGGTGTTTTCTATTGTGATTGTGATGTTATTCCAATCAGTTTCATAATCGGTGCCATCATAAGCAACTACTTCACAGGTCCAGTTGTCGTCTTTGGTGGTGTTTACTGAACTAATGTTGACAATGTTGAAGAGGGTGTTTTCGGTGAAGGCGTCACTTTGGCCGGTGATGTTGATAGTATCATTGTGATAGATGGTGTAATTAGCATAGACTGTGTCTGCGTCAGCATCGGTGATGTTAGCCCAACAAGTTAGATCAGCAGTAGTGTAGTTGTTAGGGTGATCTGTAGCGTTGAAGATGACTGAGGTGGTGTTTGGTGCATTGTTGGATGCTGCTTCAATAATTGTTAGGTTTTCTGAGCATACTTCTGCTCCATCTTCAGTTCCATCATTTGGAGTTACGCAGAAAGACCAGTTGTCATTTATTGAGGTTTCATCTGAAGACAGGAGGTCGGTTCTGTTTTCGTATAAAGCATTGATTTGGTCTGCTGATAGAGAATGGTTGAAGATTAGGAAATCATCAATGGTTCCGTTAAAATGACCTACATTTGGAGTGGCACTGCCCCCTGTATGGCCTGCACCAATTACCGGGTTTTGACAAAGTGCTGAAGGTGAATTGGTAGCAGTAGTATTTGTTACATTTAATTGCCCATCAACATATAATTTTGTTCCATCGACAGATGAATGTACCACAACAACATGGTGCCATTGTCCATCTTCAATAGATTGGTCTGCTTCAGTAACAATCCAGGCCCCATCATATACTTGGTATCTCAAGGCCCCATCAGTGGTAACAAAATATAGGAAGTTTACATTATTTGTAGTTGATTGTTCTGAATAAATATATCCATTACTTGAATCATCAATCTTCACCCAAGCAGAGATAGAATGTTCAGAACTATTACAGACTAAAGAAGTAGAACCGGCAGTAACATAATCATCTACTCCATCAAACTCATAGGCACCACTGCGGTTAGTTCCTCCCGATCTATTCCACCAAACATCTCCTCCTTCTGTTCCACTAGCAGAGAAAATAGAATAATCTTTAGTGGCATTGATGGTGAGGTCATTAGTTTCTTCAAAAGGCATATTCAATAAAGTGAAACCAGTTCCATTTAATCTCCAATCAATAATGCCTCGAGTAGATCCATTTTGTAAATTGTAATTAGCTGTTAGATTTTCTGTGGTAGTATTGGTTGCAGATGAAGAAGTAACATTAACGTTGATGACTTCTAAGTTATTGAGGATAATATCTCCGGAACAAACTTCGGTACCCTCTTCGGTTCCATCGTTTGGTGTGACGCAAGCAGACCAGTTTTCTCCGCCAAAGTGTTCTTCTGATGCTAAATAATCTGTTTTGTTTTCAAATAAGACTTTGATTTGTTCAGCAGATAATGAGCGGTTGAAAATCATAACTTGGTCAATAGTTCCATTGAATTGTCGGTCAGGAGAAGTCCCACTACCAGCATAAGCACCAATATACATACTAGCGGTTTTTCCTTGAACAGTTCCTGTTCCTAATACGCTTCCTTCCAAAACACCATCAACATAGATATATTTCCATAAGTTCTTTTGAATTGCTACCACATGGTGCCATTGGTTGTCATCTAGATCTAAACCACTAGAGATTAGGTTGGTGGTTGTTCCGCTATCTCCTCCCGAACTAGTTAAAAAGTAAAACTCCCCCCCATTAATTCTGATATCCCACTCTCGATTGTTTCCACCAGAATTGTATTTAGAAATAATTACTCCTTGCGTACTGGCACCAGCATCATGACTGCCATTGGCTTTAATCCAAGCAGAAATGGCGAAATCTTTTGTACCAAACTCGAAATCACCATCATCGCCGAAATCAATATAACCAGTGCCATCGAATTCGTAGGCACCAGAACCACCTACTCCACCAGTGGCGTTCCAGGTAACACCAGTAGCTTCATTACCATTATTGCCTAAGGAAGAATAGTCTTTGGTGGCGTTGATAACTGGGTCATTGACTTTCTCGAAAGGGAGGTTGAGGAGAGTGATGGAAGTGCCATCTTTGTACCAGTTGGTAATTCCTTGGGTAGAACCATTTTGTAAGGTGTAGTTAACAGTGATGTTTTCTGTGGTGTAATTGTTAGCTGAACTGACATTGACATTAGTGACTTCTAAGTTGTTTAGGATTAAATCACTGCAAACTTCGGTTCCGTCTTCAGTTCCATCGTTTGGAGTGATGCAACCAGTCCAGTTTTCTCCACCCCTAGTTTCTTGGAAGACAATTGTGTCTGTTTTGTTTTCGTATAGTGCTAGGATTTGATCTGCAGTCAAAGAACGGTTCCAGATTTGAAAATCATCAAGGGTCCCTTTATATTCCCACTCACTGCCTGTACTGTCTACATTACGACCAAGCCCCATAGTATCAAGACCAGTTACATCAGCAAAAAAGGCTTGGGTTGCCGCCGACGTACCATCGGAGTAAGTCATGGCGGCTTCCTGACCATCAATATAAACTTTATTTCCACTACTATCAGTAGTGTATACAAAATGATGCCATGCTCCATCATTGTAATTGTTATCTGTTTCTCCGTGTAAAATAAATGAGCCAGCTTCTCTGACTAAAACATAAAATGAACCATCTCCTACATTATCTGGAGCGCGGAGGGCAAATTCACTAGAAGCGTCATTGGCATCAGAGATGGAAAAAATGGTGGATAGTCCATCATAATTTGTTTTGAACCATCCAGAGATAGAACCAGAGGCAAGATTAGCATATTCAGAAACATGGGCAGAAAGATCAATATAATCATCTACTCCATCAAATTCAAAAGCACCTTTGCCGTCATAACCACCGGTAGCATTGAAAAGAACTCCTGCAGCTTCTGAACCGTTGTTATCATTACCAGAGTAGTCTTTGGTAGCGTTGATTACGCTGTCTGATACTTTCTCGAAAGGCATATTTAGTACTGTGATACTTGTTCCATTAAGTTTCCAGTCAGTGATGTTCTTGACATCATCATTGTCATCGTCAGTGATGTCCCAGTATAATGTGATGTTTTCTGAAGTGTAGTTGTTGCCACCAGAAGTATTCATTACTAAGTTGCTGGCTACTGGTGCATTGTTTGCTGCTTCAATAATTGTTAAGTTTTCACTGCAAACTTCCGCGCCATCTTCAGTTCCATCGTTTGGTGTTACGCAGGCAGACCATTGATCATCTACTGAAGTTTCGTTGGTATCTATTAAGTCTGTTCTGTTGTTGTAGAGATTGAGGATTTGTTCTGGTGTTAAAGAATGGTTGAAGATTTGGACTTCATCGATTGTTCCTTCAAAATTAGCACATGGAGAACCACCCCCACAAGTAATGCTTCCAATTGTAAATGGTTCATCGTTAGTAACGATTGAGGTTGATGACCCAGTTACAGTGACTGTCTGGTCGATTCCATTAATATAGATTGACGCAAAATCCAAATCACCAGGGAATGTAGCTACAACATGATACCAGTTTCCGGCCTGTAAATTGGCAGAGTCTGTTGTAATCCGATCAAAACCTGCTCCTGTGGCTGGGAACCAAGCAGTGATTTCATCAGCTGAATCAGCCAAAGTGATAGCATAGGATCTTTCATCCCCACTGGAGTTGTACTTACCTAAGAGATTCTTGGCAGAAGCTACTTGGACAGGTTTTATCCAGAAAGAAAGGGACATCTGGTTGGAAATATTCAAACTATCTGCATCAGGAATAGTAATAAGATCATCACTACCGTCAAATTCAAATGCACCTTTACCATCATACCCACCGGTGGCGTTCCAAGTTACACCATTTGTTTCAGAACCATTGTTGTCATTGCCAGAGTAATCTTTGGTGGCATTGAAAACTGAATCCGTGATTTTCTCGAAGGGCATATTGAGGACAGTTATTGAAGAACCGTTGAGTTTCCAATTGGTGATGTTTTTGGTATCGTTGTCTTCAGGGTCTGTAATATCCCAAGATAAAGTGATGTTTTCAGAAGTGTAATTGTTGCCACCAGAAGTGTTAATGACTACATTTGAGGCTCTGGGTAATCCTTGTGCCAAAACAGTTAAATTCGAAGAACAATTAGTGGCTCCATCTTCGACCCCATCGTTTGGAGTGATGCAGGCGGACCATAAGTCATCTACTGAAGTTTCATCGGAAGAAATTAAATCAGTTTTAATATCTAGAATTCCTATGGCAAAACTAGGAAAAGGTGAA
>CAYSWQ010000012.1:5064-20139 GCA_964434885.1 uncultured Methanosarcinales archaeon
TGGTCTTCAGATAAAGTACGGTTGAAAATTATAAAATCATCAATATTCCCATTGAAAAAGAGACCAGGTGAACCACCTGCCAAACGAGTACCAATACGGGGTTCTTGTGAACCAGAAGTAGCGTGAGAAAATGTGGAGTTATCAATTTCTGCAACCCCATCCACATATACTTTTAAACCAGTTCCATTATTTTGAGTTAAAGCAATATGATGCCATTGATTATCATTAAGAGGAGTAGTTCCATTCTCGATTTTCCAAGCCCCATCATAAATTTGAAAGCGAATAACTTTATCATTTTGTTCTAAAAATAAATTTAAATTAACAGTGTTTGTGCCATCTTGTTCTGTATAAATACTACCAGCATTTGTGTTTGTTCCAGCTTTAATCCAAGTAGAAATAGAATAATCTTCTTCGTTGGATATGTAAGCTGTATCTCCTAAATCAATATAACTAGCACTTCCATCGAAATCATAAGTTCCAAATCCATCATAACCACCAGTAGCGTTCCAGGTAACTCCTACTTCTGAACCATTGTTGTCATTGCCAGAATAATCTTTTGTTGCATTAATAACTGGATCATTAACTTTCTCAAAAGGCATGTTTAATATGGTGATTGAAGTTCCGTTGAGTTTCCAGTCAGTGATGTTTTTAGCGGAAGTGTTGTTGTTAGTATAGAATACTGTGATGTTTTCTGCAGTAGCATTACCTCCGGCAGAGGTGTTGATGATTACCTCGGTGATTACTGGGGCCTCTAAAAGACCGATTCCAGATTCGCCGATTTGAACATTTTGAGTTTGTGTTGCTGGTTGGGTTGTGGTTTTCTGAGGAGGAGTAGATGGAGTAGTAGGTTGAGAGGTTGTTGGTTGTGGTGGTGTGGTTGTAGTTGTTTGAGTGGCAGAGCAAACTTCTTCAACAACGCATTCTTCTACAGTTGAATTAACACAAAGTGGGTTACATTCTTTAGTACAATCTGTTTTAGTTTCATTAACACAAACAATTGGACAAGTACCAGTACAAACTTCTCTAATGACACCATTAATAGTTTCATTTTTACAAGTGGAACTGCAGTCTTTACCACATTTCTCTATGGTAGTGTTAGTGCATATATCATTGCATTCTGTGGTGCAGTTTTCAACTGTGGAATTAACACATATTGTTTGGTTATAGCAACCTTGCACAGGTAAACCGATTGCTGCACCAGTTAAGCTAGAGCGACCACTGGAGAAGTCAAGATATTGTTCTTTAACAAACTCGAAGAAATTCTGATCTTGAGTAGATGGAGCAAGATCAGTAGGACCGCCAGCTAATAAAAACATAGAAATAACAATCATCAGAGCTAAAAGTAGTTTATTAGGACTAACCGGAACTCTCCTCTCCCAGCCACTTCTAGGTCTAGTTATCATAATTCTTCAATCACCTCATCGTAAATTTCCAACAAGGTTTGGAGCTTAGTTACTTTCAAAGAATAGAATTTGTTCGGGAATTGCTTCCGAACAGACAAGAAACCCAAGTCATAGAGCATTTTTAGATGGCGAGAAGCAAGGCTAACAGACATCTGGGTTTGAGAAGAGATTTCTTTGACAGTATGTTCTTTGGTCAAGAGACGGAGAATTTGTCTTCTAGAATCAGCGCTAATTGCTCTAGATAACTTTTCTTCTTTATCTCCTGATAATTCATCTAGTGTTGAACTATAGGCTTTCAACAAATTTTTGAGCTTGGTTACTTTCAAAGAATAGAATTTGTTCGGGAATTTCTTCCTAACTGACAAAAAACCCAGATCATAGAGCATTTTTAGATGGCGAGAAGTTAAACTAACGGACATCTGAGTTTTAGTAGAAATTTCTTTGACAGTAAGCTCTTTTTCAGTCAAAAGACGGAGAATCTGTCGTCTAGAACCAGCACTAATTGCTCTAGATAACTTTTCTTCTTGATGCTCCATCTGCTAAAAAGGAAACTTTCGCCCTTTATAAAGTTTACTAGTTGTGAAATTGTTAAGTTATTAAGTTGTGAAGTTGTAGAGTTTCGTAACTATGAAACTCTAAGTAAAAAACATAAAAATTTGCATTGGTAAGATTTTCTTACTGATCTGGAAAAATGGTGATTATTAGTTTTGATCCTGTTTTTGAAAGAAGGGTTAAGAAAATTAAGAGTCAACAAGTTAAAAATAAAATTAAGAAACAAATAGCCAAGATTGTTGAAAATCCAGAAACTGGAAAACCAATGCGTTACTTAAGAAAAGGAACGAGAGAAGTTTATCTTGATTCATTTAGATTATCTTATCTTTACCTTAAAGAGGAAGATAAGTTTTATTTTCTTGTTAAAATTGATTTGGAAAATTATTTAAGATTCAAACATAGAAAGTAAAATTAATTTCTTTTGTTATCTTGTTTTTCGGTCAGTTTTAAACGAATATCTTCAATTTCTTTTTCAGTTAAATTATTCAATACTTCCTTGCATTTTGTTGAGAAAAAAGGTACTTCTTTCTTAATCATTTGATATAACTCTTCAGATATGTCTCGATCAGAATAATATTGGAGATTTATTCTTGCTTTTTGTGATTTTTCAATTAAATCTATTTCTTCATCTGTGAAGTGATTACTTAGAAAAAATTTCATAAAACTAAGAGTACAAGAATGAATTTCACACTTTACTCCAATCTTCATCAAAATCGCATATATTGAAAAATACATGGAATAATAAGAGGAAGATACTTCCCATTCCTTGTTTTCTTTCAAGACAGAAGCGGCATTTAATGCTTTTTCTGCTTTCTTTAAATAAGCATTCATCAAATTAATGTTAGGCTCTATCAATTCAAGACCATTCTTAGTTTTTAAACACCACTTTATTTTTTCCATCTTAAAATGCCCTCAATAAATTTTTCTGTGTTTTTAATAATAATATGGTTTTTTATAACTTCTGTGGTCAAAATATCTTTTATCAACCTAGGATAAATTTTAAGATTTATTTCTTTTCCATACATCTTAGAAATCTTATCTATTTCTTTTTCATTACACTTGCCAATTACCATGATATCAATATCAGAATCTTTTTTTTGAGTATTTTTGGCATAACTACCAAAAATTATTGCTACTCCTTTAATATAAGGTATTATTTTTTCAGAAATTTCTTTTGTTAATATATTTTTTTGATAAAAATTTATTGTTCTTAAATGTTCTACAGCCATGATAAAATTTTTAACTATTTCTTTGTTTTGTAAATTAAAATAGTATAATTTATTTTTCCCTTGAGTTCTACTTTCCAATATATTTTCTTTTTCTAATTTATTAAGATAGTTAGCAACAGTTTTTTGGTTTAATTTTTTCTTTTTGGCAATGAAACTACCAGTTAGTTTTGAATCCAAATCTCTTAAAAATTCTTCAATTATTTTTAATTGATTAATTAGTAACATTTTACTTATATAAGTAATAATTTATTTATAAACTTTTCTGTTGTTTTTGAAATAATTAACAAATTAATCAATATTATTTTTGCTAACACAGAGAACCTAGACATACTTGGAAAAAGCAGATTTTATATACTTGATGAGTTTTTTAATAAACATGGGTGTTGAAGAAAAATATTTGGAATCTTTTGATGGGACAAAATTATGTTATTTACACCACCAAGGGAAATTAGATCATACTTTGGTTTTTTTACATGGAGTAGGTGGGAATTGGACGGTTTGGAAAAAAGAAATTGAGTTTTTTCAAAAAAAAGGATATTCTACTTTAGCCATTGATTTAAGGGGACATGGACAAAGTGAAGCGCCAGAAGACTTTAAGAAATATCAATTACCTTATTTTGCTAAAGATATTAATGAGATTGTTAACAAAGAGAAAATTGATAAATTTTCATTAGTGGGACATAGTTTAGGGGGATGTATTGCTATTGTTTATTGTGTTAATCATAAACGAAAATTACCTGCTTCATTGATTTTAGTGGAAACAGCCACATTATATCCATTTAAACATGAGAATATTCTAAACTTTGGACCATATATGACTGATTTTCTTAGATTTGTGGCTAGTCACAAAGTAACCCACAAACAGCATTTCTTTCATTTTGAAGATGCAGATTTATCTGTTGAGGGAATTAAAAAGCAAATTCATTTGATTTCTCATTTAATTCATATTACTCCATTAAGAAGTATTGTTAAGGCATTAGATAATGCGGAAGCTTATGCTTTTAACAATCAACCCCAGATTAATCAAACCTTGCGAACGTTAGATTCTCCAACTTTGATTATTGCTGGAGAATATGATAAAGTAATTCCTCCAAAGTTTTCTAAACATATTAAGAAATTAACTAAGAATGCTAAATTAGAGATAATGAAAGCAGGCCATAATATTCTATTGGAAAAACAAAGTGAAGTTTGTCAAGAAATGTTTAATTTCTTGAAAGAAAATCACTTATGATCAGCTAAATCTTTTACCATAAATATTCAAGAAACCTTCTAAAGTATTTCCCGAGTCTCTGCTAGCAGTACTAAATTGTGCGTGCATGTCTTTAGGCAATGTAGTTCTGGTTTCTTCTGTAGAATCTAAAGGTACTCCATTCCAAGGTAATTTGTCTCCGTAAGCAATAGCACTCAATAAGTAAGCTTGAGCCATTTTTAGAGCATCTTGTTGAGTGTTGTTTTTTTCTTGGAATAAGACCAATGGTGAACTTACAGTAACTTTGGGATCTCCTAACAAGGAAAATACCATTTCGGTATTGAAAGTAAAAATTTCGTGTACTTTACTACTATATCCAATCATCATCCCAGTATTTTGATGTAAATCATTTAAAGTATCAACTACTTCTCCTGGACTTTGAGTCAATACATCTTCTACTTCATCTTGAAGCATATTTAATACATCTCCATACTCATTTGATTTCACTTGTTCGGCGAGAGGTTTCCCGTTAGTTCCTACTACAACACCCATCATTAAATAGACTAATTCAGATGTTTTTTCTTTTTTGGTTTGTGGATTAAATTTTCCAAGCATTTGGTCTAAGATCCAAAAATTAGTAGTGTTTGGATTAGGAATGACTTTTTCTGGAATTTCTTCCAAACTTTGACAAGTAACGATTTCTGGAGAATATGATTGTAAAAGATCTAAATCTTCTTCGGAAATTGGTTTTGAGCCATCAGTTAATTGTGCCAAGTATTCTTTTTTGAAAATATTAGAGAATTGATCTTTTAACTCCCTAGATAGTTTTTTTTCATCATCAACAAGAATTAGTCTGCGATTTGGTTTGTATGCTGCCATAAAGACTTATTAAATATATAAAGTATATAATCTTTGTTTAAATCCAACCTCTCTTTTAGAAAATATGTTTTTAATTGATGTTAATTGGGAGAAATATATTTGTTCTTTGCTTTTCTGGTTTGGAATGGTCCAGTTCGGTACTCAAAGAGATCAATATATGGTTCATAACATTCTGGGTGGTCATGCAAACCTAGTTGGTAAGCTTTGCTGATTTTTCCTAAGTTTTGTTTAATGGTTTCTTTAATCTCTTCGGATAAAGCAGGAGTAGGAGGAATTCCTTCTTGTAATTCAATTTTAATTAAGAAATGGTGATCTCCTTCGTGATGGTAAGTTTTGGAAATCTGAAAACTTTGAATATTCTCGTAAACCTTTTTGTTTTTCAATAAAGCTACTTCGATTTGTTGAGGAAAAATATTAACTCCATTTAAAGAAATAACATTGTCTGTTCTCCCGGCAATCCACAAGAAAGGTAGTTTAATGGAATTGTCTTTGTATTCTTTTTCATACGTTTCTTTAAAATCAGGAAATTCTTTAGTTAAAAGTGCAAGCATTTCATTATAACTTTTCTTTCCACCCAAATCATGAATGTTGTACTTAATTTTACAACCAATGTGTCCTTTAGTTAAAACAGTGGCATGAAATTCTTTTTTTCTTGGTAAATTGTTAATGTAGAATCTTAGAGGATTGTATTGGAAGAACATCGGTAGTCTTTTAGCTCCAAAAAGTTTTTCTACTTTTTTTGGGTGAGCAATGAATAATTCTCTGATATATTGAGAAAAAGGAGTTTCTACCCCCATTCCAGTTTCTAAATCCGATGCCCCATAAGCAGAAACAATTTTAGCTCCATCTTTTAATTTGCTTTGAACATATTTTCGCCAACCAGGAATAAAACCTTCTCCACCAACAATTAAATCAACATTATGTTTTTTCCAATCAATTCCCCCAGTATCAATCAAATGTTTGATAAATGGTGGATATCCAGCAATTAAATAATTGTGTTTGGGACCCATGGTTTTAATCGTTTGAATAATTTGTTTAACATCAGGACCGATGTTTTTAACTATTCCAAGCGGTTCAAAATAATAGCAAAAGGAATAACTAGTTGTCCAGGCTCCTAAAGACCAAGCACTGATAACAATATATCTTTTGTTCTCTCCAAACAGATATTTAGTTTCAAATTCAACATCTTGTCTAATGACTTGTTCTTCTTCCATAGAACGAAACCAATTAGTAGGTAATTTTCCAGTAGAGCCCGAACTTTCTACTAATAAACCGTGTTTTGGTAATTGGTTTTTTTCAGTTCTTTCTAACAAAGAGTATTGCATGACATAGTTATTCTTATCAACCACTGGAAGTTTCTGGTTGAAATCTTCAATTTTATGGATTGTTTTAGAAATTTTGATAAGCAGGAATATTTTTTTGAACTCTTTTGAATGTTTTTAATACTTTTTTTTCACTAATTTTTTCTAGAAATTCAGGATCAACTTTTTTTAAAAAAGTAAGAAATTGATGATAACTGCGATGGCGTTCGCTAATCCAATCAATTAATCTAATTGGAATTAATCCATAAACTCCTTTTTTCATCAAATAGAAGATAACACCGATATATTTAAATATTTGTTTGTTATTGAATAGTAGTTATGGTTGCCAGTGTAGTAAGTAAACCGGAATTGAATTCAATTATCTTTAGATATCTTTTAGCACATGCAGAAAAACCTAGTTTGTTGAAAGATTCGGAAATTGCGAAATTGAGAGAATTTTCTCAAAAAACAGATTTCTATATGGATTTTATTACTGCTGTTGGCAGTACAATCGAACCAGAAATTGGGGGAGAAGTTTACGATGAATCTAGGTTGTTGCAAATTGATAGTTGGATTCCTCAAAGAAAATTTAAGGAGATTCTTAATTGTTTCAAAGAAATGAGTGGAATTAGAAATCCCCTTCATTATAGTGAATTAGGAAAGATAATTCCTTTTGTGCAAAGTGGATTTAAAGAAATTGCTGGTCCAACTCTTTTGAAACCAGGAATGGTAATTAAAGAAAGTGCTAGATATAATCATAGTTTGAATAATGATCAAAAAATTGTAATTGAAAGTTTAACAGAAAATGGTAATGCAGAAGCAAGAATTCAACATTATTTCTTGCCATCGGCAGAACCACATTATTTAGAGATGGTTACTGCGGCATTGGGTTATTGGGAAGGAATTCCTTTGTTGTGGGATTGGCATAAGTTAGGAGAATCTAGGCTGTTTGAAGTGCAAATCCCGTTGGAAGAATTAGTTAGTGTTGATTATGCTTATCTTGGTTTAGATTTTGATGAGAAGAAAAGAGATATTTACATTAATGGGGAAGTAGTGGGTAGAAGAGTTGCTTTAGATATTGATTATATGCCTCAAAAAGATTATTTAACTGGAGAATTAAATAGTTTTACACCAATTGAAATATTAGAAGATGTGGTAGTAGAGGGAGATTTAATCTTTCCAGCTGGAACAAAATATGGTATGCCCTGTAATCGGTATGATCTTTCTATTCCTGATCCTGGTTTAGGTAGGAGAATTTTGTATACTTTGAAAAGATTAGTGGGAAGAGAAGGAAAAGGATTTCAATTTATGGATAAAGATATTGAAGAATTAGCTAATCGAAGCAGATTGTTGGCTCCCCAATATGAAGCGATGAAAAGGCAAAGGGTTGAGATTGAAGAAGAAAAATCTAGAACTGAAGCGGAAAAGGCTAGAGCAGAAGCGGAAAGAGCGAGAGCTAATACGGCAGAAGCTAGAGCGGAGACTGCTGAATATGAAGCCAAAGCAGCTACGGCAGAGGCAACGGCTGCCCATGCTCAAAGTGAAGCGGAAAAGGCTAGAGCTGATAATGCGGAATTGGAAGTGAGGGTGAAAGTAGCTGAAACAGAAGTAGAAAGAGCAAGAGCTGATATGGCAGAAGCTAAGTTGACTTTAGAAAAGCAAGTAAGTGAAGTTAACAGAGTGTTCGCTGATTTACGAGGTTTGGCACACGATAATAAAAACCATACATTAGTAGTTATTGCAGATGCATGCAATCTTTTTGAAAGTGTCTTACAATCATATCCAACTTATTCTGAAAAATATCCACAAATAACTGAAGGAACTGCTTATTTGAAGGAAGCCATAATTCGGATGAAAGTTGAAGAAGATACTCCTGAAGAAATCTTAACTGCAGCTGAATCTTACGCCACTATTGTGGATCGAACGGGAATTATGATGGACAATGATAAAATAATTATGGCAGGTGGAATTCCAATTGATATCCAAGACGTAAGTTATAGTGATGTAATAGATCCAGTTTTAGAATCTGTTAAAAAACTACATCCCGAGGTAGAATTAATTTATGAAATTCCAAAAGATATGTTAGTTCGAGGAGATGAAAGATTATTAAAAGTTGCATTTACTAACTTATTACATAACGCAGCAGAAGCATCTCCAGAAGGTGAAATTAAATTAGAACAAAGACAATTAAAAAGAGCTAGAAGAAACATTAGTATCATTGATATCTATCAAACAGGTTATATTCCTCCCGAGATTGTGAGTAAATTAAATGAAGGAATTACATTCACCGAGGGGAAAGAAGAAGGCAATGGAGTGGGAGCAGCCGCTAGTTTGAATATTATCACTGGACCACACAACGGTAAAGTTAGATACAAAGGTTTTGCCGAAGAAGAATATGGTGGTTTAATCAGAGTAATGTTTTAGAAATAATTTAAAAAAAGTAAAGAAATTAAAAAATTTATCCCATCCAGGCTTTATTTAGAGGAGTTGTTAATTCTCTTTCTTGTGCTCTATAAATAGCTCTGACAGTTTGAAGTAGATTATATTCGTAATTAGCAGGAGTCATTCCATCTTTGGCCATTTCTTTTCGAGCTCCAAATAAATCAAAACCTCCTTTGTATTCTCCATTTTCTTCAGTAAATGGTTCAAGCATACCTAACTCCGGATCAAGACTTTCTGGATCAATAGCGGAATCCATACTGGTAACAACTACTGCATGTGGAATGTAAATACGTCCTTCTTGTTTAAATCTTCTTCTCTCATCAGCAGGTTTAGTTAATTCACTGACCATTGATAAAAGATCAATACCGGAAAAATCAACACCTTGATCCCTTAATAGTTGATAATCCAAATCAGCAACCAACAAAGGTTGAAATGATGGGTTATACATTATAAGTTCAGTTAAGTGTTTTGTTCCTTCTTCTGCAACAACAGCTGGATTAAGATAAACTGCTTCAAACTCATTCATATTTAATAAATTTAAAGCCCTCATTGCTAATTTTTGATCATCTTCTGCTAAAAAAATTGTTCTATCTCTACCATTATCTAAAGGCTTTAGTGGTCCCAATGAACCAACACATCTTTCATCAACGCCATATAGGTTTGCCATTTTAAATTTCTCCATATATTTTATAATTATTTTTTACTACTTAAAGATAAAAAACTATTTATAAATATTATGGTACTATAGACTACACTTTTTGGAAGTGAATTAGACTGAGTGCGAAAAATTAATAAAGTTGTTTCTATTTATTTTGGTTTAAGAGGTGTATATCATGTTAAATGAAAAAGAAGGTGGACTGAATGAGGCAGTTGAAAACAGCATCAAGCCAAATTTGAAAAACAAATCTTATTTTGGTGTTCCGAGCCACAAAGTTAATTTTTCTTCTTTAAATAAAGACAAAAAGGAAGCAAAAGCAAGAGAAGCTAAAAAACCATTTGATCCTTTTCCAGCAAAAAAGAAAAATAGTGGAAAATTCAAGAGTTTCTTATTACAAAGAAGAACTTTAGTTATTGCAGTTGTTTTTGTCTTGGTGTTAGGGTTTGTCACTTTAACTCCAGTAATTACAGGACAAACTGTTGTCTCAGCAGCAGAAGTACAAAGAATGGAAACCACATTAAGTAGTAATAATCTTACTATTACTAATTTAACCAAAGAATTGAGTACTACTAAAACTAATTTAGATGCGAGTCAAATTTCATATAATAATATATTGACAGAGAAAAATGACTTAACTAGTAAACTAAGTACTGCCAATAGTGAACTTGGAACTTTAAAAACGAAATTATCTAAATTGGAAAAGACTGAAGCAATTAATAAAGATTTAGAAAAAGATAACTATAATTTAAAAGAAAAAGTGGCTGATTTGAAAGATGACTTGGGAGATTTACAAGACGATTTTGATGAAGTAGTAGGTAATTCAGCAAGATCTATCTGTTGTAAAAAGAAAATTGATGACTCTAGCATTAGTGGATACAAAGTTAAAGATGGAAAAGTTTCTTGCTTAACTTCAGGAGGAACAAATCTAGATTGTAGTTTTAGTTAAATTATTTTTTCTTTTAATTCTTTTAAATTTAGAATGTTGTATTTTTTCTTGAAGTTGTCGATATCTTCTTTTTGTAATAAATCAGTTTTACTTAAATAAAGTAATATTTTCTCATGTTTAGTGTTTCTTTTCAGGGTTTTCAATAAGTCTTCTTGTTTCTTTAAACTATATCCAACTCAGCAATTCTTTCGATATCATTCATCTTTTCTACTCGAGCTAAAGTTCCAGGAACATCTAAAACTTGAATTTCTTGATCTTCTTTCTTTAAGTAACCAATATTGATATTTTTAGTAGTAAAAGCATAACTAGCCACTTCTGCTTTAGAACCAGTTAGTTTATTTAGTAAGGTTGTTTTTCCAACATTAGGAAATCCAAACAAACAAATAGTAAATTTTTCTTTAACATCAGGATATTTTCTCATTATTTTTCTACAAGATTCTAAAAAAACTAATTCTTTATCGATTTGATTAACAACTGAACTAACTCTGCCATAAAATTCTTTCTTTAAGGAAGCAATTTTAGAACGTTCTTTAGTTTTGCTTAGTTGTCGCACATAATTTTTGTGTAGAAATCTAACTTTTCCAATAGCCCAGCTTACCCCACCTAAGCTTTTTTTTAACATCCCATAATCCAAAGTTAGTTTTAATAATTTTATATAAAATGAAGGTAAATGTTCTAAACTAGGAAAACTTTTTACCACTTTGTCTAATCTTTGAGTAAGTTGGTCTTTGATAACATCCAACCTAATCATTTCTTTTCTTCTAATCTTTTCTAACCATTCTCCAGTTAATTTTTTGTTACTCTTTTCCCTTGCTTTACGGAAAGCAATATCTAAATAATCTTTGCTTCTTTCTACTGGAACAAGATGTTGGAAGTTCATATTCTTAGTTAATTGAGCTGATTTATATATTTATTCTGTTTTTTATCTAATTATGTTGGAGAAAGTAATATAAACTTGAGAGATTTGATTGATGTATGGCTAAAAAAAATAATTCTAATCCCATATTATATGGTTTATTAGTTTTTGGTGTGGTTTTGGTTTTAGCAGGAACATTAGTGAGCTTAAATACGTTAAGTGGGATTGATTTCACAGGAGATTCTTTGACAGGAGCAGTAGTTAATAAAGAAAAACCAGTTGAGAATCAAGTTGATGTGATGGTTGAAAAAGATAATACAACTTCAAACAAAATCAAATAATAAAAAATATAATACTTTAATATTGTTTAATGGTCTTTGGGATGTTCATGACCTACTTCTTTTCTTTCTTGTAAATGCTGAATATGCATTTTTTTCTCTTCTTTCAATTTTCTTTTTCTTTTTCGAACATCTCTAATTAAGTGAGAAACGTGTTCTCCTCCTAAGAAATGAGGCATAACTACATAATCTGCTCCAGCATTGTAAAATCGTAAAGCAGTATTTATTTCAGTGGCGGTAACAATAACTTTAGCTTTGCGATTTGATTTTTTTACTCTTCTAATTAAATTTAAACTATCTTTTACTTCAGGAACAGTAGAAATTAGCATCTTAATTTGACTTAAATTCATCTTGTCAATTATTTCTTCATCACCTACATCCCCATATAAACAATGATATCCTTCTTTTGCTAAACGATCAACCATTTCTGGATTGTAATCAACAATAAGAACTTTTTTCTTAACTGTTTTAAGACTTCTTAAAATACTATATCCAATACGATTATGACCACATAAAATTATTCTTGGTTTGGTTTCGGTGGGCATATACTCCATCCCTTTGGTGGAAAAGATTTCAAAGATACGTAAAGGTTTGTCCATAAAATTATAGATCCAATCATCATATTTGATAAGGTAGGAAGTGAGTGTAATTGATGTTAATGCTACCATTACAATTAGACTAAATAAATCTGCAGAAATATGTTTTAGGAGAAGACCTTGAGTAGCAATAATCAATGAAAATTCTCCTAATTGAGATAAGGAGATAGCACTGAGAAAAGCTGGTTTTTTGGTGTATTTAAACATAGAACAAACAGTCATGTTTAAAATAGGTTTAAAGAAGATAACAAAACAGATGAAAGCTAATAATGGTAGCCAAAATTTACTTAAGACAGCAATACTTAAACCCATTCCCAATGAAACAAAAAATAATAAAGAAAAAAAATCTTTTAGTGATTTGACTTTTCCAATAATATCATAATTATATTCTAAACTACCTAATGTTACTCCGGCAATAAATGCACCAATAGCAACTGAGAAATTGATAAAATGGAAAGCTAAAGAGAAAATGAAACAAACAGATAATGAAGTAAGAAGTAAAAGTTCTTGATTTTTAGCAGCATAACGGAAAACTCTTGGGAATATATATTTACTACATAAGTAAGCAGCAGCGAATAGTGAGAGAAATTTCAGAAAAGCAAAACCAAATAATCCTGGGCTAAAATTATCAATGGAACTGAAAATTGATAAAGCAAAAATAGCAACAATATCTTCCATTAATAATATTCCTACTACAATTCTACCATGTAATGTGTTTAATTGGTGTTTGTCTGATAAAAGTTTCATAACCACCATTGTGGAACTGAAAGTCAACATCAATCCAATGTAAGCTGCTTCTAAACTAAGAAAACCAAGGAGAAGTGCTAGAAGATAGCCCATAGTAAAAAGAACAGCTATTTGGATTCCCCCACCCAAAGTAGATACTAAAGCAACATTTTTTAGTTTTTTGAGATCAATTTCCATTCCAACAATGAAAAGAAGAAAAGCGATACCAATAGTAGACATAGATTGAATTAAAGAAGTATCTGTTACTAAACCAAAAACAGGAGTGATTAATACTCCTACTAAAACATAAGCTAAAATTTGAGGTTGTCTGATAAGACGTAAACCATAAGCAGCTATCCCAGTAACAATTATAATTAGCCCTAACTGGATAAATAACTCACCTACTGCACCTCCCATAGGTTAAAGAAAGAATTGAGTGTTTATAAAGTTATTCGTAAAGGACTTGGTTTTTTCCTAGTTTTTTGGCCTTTTGCATGTTTAAATCAGCTCGGTGCTGGGCATCTTTAAACTCTTCAGTTAGTGGGTCCCAGGCAGTTATACCTATTGTTTCTGTGATTTGATAACCAGTTTCAGATTGGCTTCGATCAGCAATGGCTTGTCTAACTCGTTCTGCTACTTGAACAGCTTCTTCATCTGAGTTACACATGTAAATGATCATTTTTTCTTCCCCATGCAAATGATATCCTTTGGCCATAATTTCTTTTGCGGTCACAAAAATATCTTCTGATCTTAATGAATCTTCTAGAACTTGGGCGGTGAATCTTAAAACTTCATTTCCAATAGTTTCACCATATTCTTTGTTAAATCTTCCAAAATTATCAATATCTAACATAGCAACATAAGTTTTTCTTGCTTCTCCTTGTTGTCTTTGTTCTTCGTAAATTTCTATAATTTGAGGTAAATCTTCTTCTAATTGTAATAAATTATGATAACCAGAAACAGGATTAGTATAAGCTTTTTCTTTTAAAGCTTCAACACTAGCCAAAATATCTTCTAATTGAGATTGTTCAATAGGTAAACCTTTTAATTGTTCTATTAATTCTCTGGGTTTTTTAGCTGTACTCATATAATTGTTAAAAAATTAGGTTGGTTTATAAATCTTTTGGTTGTTATTACTGGGTGGTAGATAATAAGAAAATATGTGGCCGGCAGGGCTTTCGTTTTTACAAATTCGAACCTGCGTAGGCACTAAGCCAATGGGTGTCTTCCATTCATAGCAAGATGCTCATCACACCACTACTGCCTGAAGGGCCTAAGCTTGGACTAATTCTTGATTTTCGTCATAGAATTAACCATCCCGTTTGACCACTCCGGCACGGCCACATGACGAAAAACTCTCTTGAGCTTTTCTTCATTCTTTAAATGTAAACACTTTAAAAATCTATCGCTGTCTCTTCCAATTGGGCAAAGGTAATTGATTTTGTTGTTTGACTAACGTTTCAAAAAATTATTAATTTATAAATGATCCAATAACACCTTAGCAAATAAAAAAATTGTAAATATGTCTTCTAAACATTTATCAAATTACTCTCGTGTACAAATAGCTTTAGTAACTCTATATAAATAAAGATATAATTTATCTTTATCTAAATCATCACTATTTTTAACTAATGCCTCTATTTCTCCCAGTGCATGTTTAACTCTTTTATTACCTTTATCAACATCAACACAAATATCCCACAATTTTTTTAATTGTGTCATTAAATGATTTTTTGGATTAGAATCTTCTGATGAATTTCTAATAGTATCCAAAATCACCCCTACTTGCACTTGAATTCTCTTATCAATCCTATACCATTTTAACATCAATTTTGCTTTTATATTAAGTTTCATGAATTGAAAAATGATTATCCATTATATAAATTTTTCTATCTGAAATTATTGTTGTAGTATCACGTTTTAAGGGCACAGTATAATACATCTTGGTGATGTATTATGT
>CAYSWQ010000013.1:0-15715 GCA_964434885.1 uncultured Methanosarcinales archaeon
ATCTACCTTACTAAAACTATATTGTGGACAATTAGATCCTTTCTTCACATCACAATATAGTTTTAGTAAGGTAGATTGTGAAGCTCAACCAGCATGTACTTATAATGATCAGCAAAATTTCTGTGATGAGAAACCATTTATGTGTTTCTGGAATGCTAGTTATAGCAATGGTCAGGATGATGCAGGGATACCTGGAACTACAGATGAAGAAGAGTGTGAATCTAATGAACTTTGTGGATGGACCACATGGAATACTTGTGAACCAATTTGCCATAATGCCAGTTCTAGTAATGCAAATATATGTGTTGAGGGTAATTTCAATGCAACTAATGGAACAGCTAATGTAAGTGCTTGTACTTGGACTACTGGTTGGTGTAATCCTGGGATGACCACACAATTCTTTAAAGAGATGCAAGGTGGTGCAATCATTCCTTTGGGAACAGATACAGAAGGAGATGTTAGTCCTCCAGAAGTTGATATCGTGGATTTTGGAATGAAAGATATGGGTCCTTCTTTTGGATTTGGAATAAGAGTGGCAGGAATTGATAATGCATCTATGTGTAATGGGGTAAATCTGGGAGAAAATGAAGGATTGGGAAGAGGATTTAATTCAACTACTTTTTACTGGTATTTAGATACTGATGGAGCAGATACTGGAGGATGTAGTTCTCAAGATTCTAATGCTTATGCTGGTTTCGAATTTTATTTTAAAAGTTCGTGGAGTTGGAACCCTTCAGCAGGAGATAGTAGTGAATCAAATGAAGCATATAAATGTGTAAGTGGAAGTTGGAACAAAGCACCTATTCCTTTATCAACATTTAAACAAAAAGCATGCCAAGAGATTGGAGGAGGAATGGTTGCTGTTGAGAAATATGAGTTAGAGAAGTTCCCAACCTTGTATACAACTGGAGAAGATATTAGAGTTTATGTAGTGACTGCAAATGAAACAGGAAATATTACTGATCCAACAGATACTTCAGGGATTGGATATATTACACCTGGAGCGGTGGATCAGGATATTGAGAAATGGGATCTCTTTGCGTGGAAAAATGCTACGGATCGGATCAGTGATGGAATGAGAAGTGGATACATAAGTTATGATGATATAGATTGTTGGACTGAATCTGGTTGTGGAGATTACCAATGTAAAGGCCATAGTTATTGTGTGCAAAATGGGTATGGGGTTGAAGCTGCAACATTTACTGACACTAGAATTCCAAAAGTTATTGGGTTGGTAGGAGAACCTTATGTGGATTCCGGAGTTATGAAAGTGTATACGGATAAACCAGCAAATATGAGTTTGCAATTATATGGGACTGACCAATCCTGTGCAGATTCATCTGCAGTGGGACTGAATTTAGTGCATAGTACTAACAATTTGACAGAGGTGCGGAATTTCACTTTGTGGCATTTGTTAGAAATTAATAGTGATACTGTGGGAGTAGCGCCGGCGGCGGCCACGACTTACTATTACAAAATAACTTTTTGTGATGATGAGAGTAAATGTGGAGCAAGTAAATGTTCTAGTTTCAAGACTGCCGATTCAGAAAGTGATTGTCCCTTTTGTAGGTTTGTTGTGAAAATTGAAGCACCTTCCACATGGAATATGACATATGATTTAGATGCGGATGGCATTTATGAGTTTGATCAAAACGCTTATAATGTGAGTGTAGGTATGTTGGTTAATTATACAACTGGAAGAAGAGCACATATAAAGATGTTGAAGGATGATAATAGTTCATGGATAGAGTTCAAGAATGTTACATTGACTAAAACAGGACTAAGTAGTACAGTTAGGAAGTTTACTGATAGTACAAATATGTTGGAAGGAACTCGAGCAGATGAATTAGGCAACACAATTGGTTATGTGGGGATGGTAGATGATGTAAGAGATAAAATTGTTCATAATCTCTATCCACAAGTGTGTGAAGTTAAATTTCCTAAAGGAGACATAAATTGTACTGAATTGTGGCATTGTAATAATGATAACACCATATGTTTGAATCGAACTGCCGAGGCAACGTTAATAACAGAGGAAACAAGTTCTTGTATATGGAAGATACCTTATTGTGAGTTCTCTAACTGGGGAGGAGGAAATGCTAACGGAGGAAGTAGTTCAAGTAGTAGTTCATCTTCTGGTGGGGGAGGAGGTGGAAGTTCTTCTACTGTAGAAGCAGTTACAACTACAGAAACAGTAACAGAAACAACTCCTACGGAAAAAGAAGAATCTAAGGAAGTTGAAAAACCAACTAAAGATAGTTCAGAAACTACTAAGAAAACAACTGTTGAAAAGACAGCACCAACAATTAAAAAAGAAAGAAAAGCTTTGGCTGGTCAAGCATGGGGACAATTTGGAGAAGTATTGACTGATTTAAGTTGGTTATGGGTAACTTTTGTAATAGTGATGTTTGGAGTTGGAGCTTACTTCTATCTGCGGAAGAAAAAATAATTTTTTTATTTTTTATTTCTAATTTTTTAGAACAATAATCTTTAAATAACATTGGTTTTTATTTAACAGAATTAATTTAAAATAGGTGGTAAAATGGAATATGAACGGAAAGATTTTGATCAAACTGGAAAAACTGTTTCGGCGGATGAATTAATTAATCAGTCAAGAACAAGAATTTGGGATGAACCAAAGACGGCTAACTCTCCTCATTTTCACAAGCCAGAACCAGAAACTTTTGGTCAAGAGGATAAGAAAAGACCAAAAAGAAATATTGGTAAATTGAAAAATTATCTGATTTTGGTTTTAGTAGCAGCTTTGTTTGTTTCTTGGATAGGGCCAGGTATTAATGACAAAGTTAATATTACTGGGGCAATAACGGGAATTTTTGTTGATGATTATTCTAAACAGAGTGGTTTAGAAAATGGAGCTTATTATCTTGGAAATCCAAAAGCAAAAGTAACTGTGGTTGAGTTCTCTGATTTTGAATGTCCTTTTTGTAATAGAGTAAAACCAGCAATAAAGCAGATGAAGGAAGAGTATGTTAAAACCGGTAAGGTTAAATTAGTTTTTAGACATTTACCTTTGAGTTTTCATCGAAATGCTGAACCAGCAGCGATTGCTAGCTTATGTGCTGGTCGTCAGGGTAAATTTTGGGAGTATCATGATAAGTTGTTTGCGAATCAGAATGCCTTGTCTGCTACTAATTTGAAGAAATATGCAAGCGATATGAAATTGGATATGAGTAAATTTTCTAGTTGTTTGCGAGACCCAAAAATATCTCAGCAAGTACAAGCAGATAAAATGGCAGCTAATAAGGCAGGAATTAGAGGAACTCCTGGGTTTTTAATTAATGGAGAAACTTTATCTGGAGCACAACCATATAGTAAGTTTAAAGAAGTGATTGAGAAGAAGTTGAAAAGTTGATTTTTTATTTTTTCATTTCTTTTTCTAATTCTAAAACTTGATTTAGTTCTGATTCTATCCGATTTTGAAAGTCAGAAATTGTTTCTCCTTCTTTTTTTGAAGTGTTTAATAGTTGTAAAATATTTTTAGTTAAATCAAACTCTTTTTCTTGGTCAAATAATTTTATTTGTTGTAAATGTTCTTTAACTATGTCTTCTTCGATTTGTTCTGGGGAAGAAGTGTTTATTTTAACTTCTTCAAATTCTTTTGTTTGTAATTGAGAAGTGTTTTTCATAACAAAATAAGCTTCTCTTTCATATAGTTGATTGAAAATTTGTTTAAAATCAATGTCAGTTGTTTTTCCATTATCTAAAGTACCAGAAAGACGAATGGTTATGATGTTATTTTTAATATCTAAATTGTTAAATTCATTTAAAATGTCAAAAGTGATTACTTCTGGAGTCTTATGAGAACAGTTGATGTTAATAGGAATGTGTTTTTTAATTTTTAGGGGAATTAATTCTATATTTTGTTGATCTTGAATAGTTTCAATTAGGTAATAAGAACCGTGGCTATATTTTTCTAGTTCAGCAAAATTATTAGGAAATAAAGCACCAGGATAAGTAAAAGTGCCATAATTTTCTTGTTCTATTCTAGTGGGATGATGAATATGGCCTCCAGCATAATAGTTAAAGTTTTTAGGTAAGAAAGACAATGGTTGGGAGTCAATATTTTGTAAGTGTTTTGGTTTTAGTTCAGTTAAAGTAGTGTGAAATAAGAAGATTTTGTATCCAGGTTCTTGTTCTAAATTAGTGAGGTTTAGATTTTCATAGTAAATACGATCTAACATCCCTTTTTTCCCCAACATTCCAGTTATTTTTGCTCCTGTTTTTTGATCTATTGTGAATTTGAGATTAAGTTTTTTATTTTCATCTACTGAACCACGACAGACGTTGATTAATAATCCGGCGTTTTCTAAAACATCAATCATTGTTTTTCCGCTAGGGGAGAAATCATGTGAACCTGGAATGGCATAAAAAGGAATTTTTTTTTGATGGAGTTCTTTTAGTTTTTTAGTAATAATTTTTAAGATATCTAAAGCAGGTAAAGAAGTGTTAAATAAATCCCCAGTGAATAAAATAAAATCAACTTCTTTTTCAATACATTCATCAATGGTTTTGAGAAAAGAATTCGTGGCTACTTCTCTCATTTTAAGATCTCGCCAACTTCCTAAATGAGCATCAGCTAAATGGGCATATTTCATGTGAGTTGGTTAATTGAATTGTTTATATTGATTATTGTTGTGGAGAAGGATATTTGGTAGTTATGGTTGTTGTAGTAGAGAAGCATACAAAATTATTTATATTTGGTTGGTTTATTAAATTAAAGGGTAAGAAAAATTACAATCGAAGAAAAAGTTGATAAAAAAATAGTTGAAGATATGATTGGGGAAGTGATTGAGGTTTTAGATACAGGAAACCCAGTTATTGAATTCTATAATGATGAGAAAGATGAATATATTAAACGGCAAATTTCTCAGGATGTAATTGATTTCTATTTTGAAAAAGGAACTAAAGTTCATTTTCAGAGTTATATAAAAGATGACAAACCAGGTTTTACTTTTGAACATTATTTGGATGATTGATTATTTAGCTACTCTGTTTTGATAATCTTTAAATATTGTTTTAGGTTAAATGATTAGATGTTTGATTGGTTACTTAAAAAATCTGAATCCAAAGCTAAATATATGCACGTGGCTTTAGATATCGAAGGGATTGATGATTGGGTTGAAAGAAAGAAATTAAATTTGGTTGAAGGTTACCAATATAGTTTGGCTAAGTTAAGAGAATTAATGGAATTACAAGTTGAACATAAAATTCCAGTAATGAGTTTTTTGATTTTACCTTTAAGTCAAGAACGTAGAAGTGAATTATTAAAAGAATTTAGTGAATTGATTAGTAAAGAAGATTTTTGGGATTATTTAAGAAAAAATAAAATTAAGGTCACTATTTTTGGTAAATGGTACAATCTTCCTTCTGAAGTGATTGGAAAATTGAAATGTTTAATAGAAGGAACGAAAGATTATGATCACTTTTTTCTTAATTTTTGTTTGAATTATGATGGACAGGAAGAAATATTGGGGGCTTTAAAGTTAATTATTCGCCAAATAGAAAAAGGAAAATTGAGTTTAGAGAATATTTCTAAAGAGACAATAAAGGAAAATTTGTATACTTCTTATTTTATGCCTCCTGATTTGATGATTAAGAATGGTAATATGAGAAATAATGGTTTTTTGTTGTGGGATGGAGTTAGAGCTAAAGTTGTTTTTACAGAAAAAGAATTTCCAGAATTAAGTAAAAGTGATTTTGAGAAGGTTTTAAGAAAATGAGCTGTCAGCAGTGTGGTGTTTGTTGTAAATTATTTGTAATTAATTTAAATGAAGAAGAATATTTGTCAGGTAAATTTAAAACTGTGTTTGAGGAATTTGGTTTAATGGATTTTGAAGAAGCAGAATTAACTGGAGCTAATTTAGTGGCCCAGCAAGAAGATGAGAGTTGTATTTATTTGAAAGAAGGAAGGTGTTCAATTCATTTTGATCGACCACAAGTTTGTCGAAATTTTTTTTGTGATTCTGATGATCCCTGGTTTAAACCAATGATTGAAAAAATTGAAAAAGCTAAATTAAAACATGGTTAGCGATATATTTAAATAATAAATTAGTTTAGTTAATATATTAAAAAAAGAGGTTAAAATGAAAATTGGTTTTTTTGAGTTGGAAGGTTGGGAAAAGAAACTTTTGAAGAAAGAATTTTCTAAAGATAAATTGATGTTTTCTGGTGGACTATTGAAAGCAGTTAAAGATTTAGAAGTGGTTTCTGTTTTTGTTAATTCTAAAGTTGATGGTAAGTTATTAGATAAGATGCCTAATTTGAAACTGATTGTAACTAGAAGTACTGGATTTAATCATATTGATTTGGGAGAATGTAGGGAGAGGGGAATTGTTGTTTGTAATGTTCCTGTTTATGGTACTTGTACAGTAGCAGAACATGCTTTTGCTTTGATTTTGGGGTTAACTAGGAAGTTAGTTGAGAATGTTAAGAAGATTAGCAAGGTCAATAGAATGGATTTGAGGGGAAGTGATCTTTGTGGTAAAACATTAGGAGTAGTTGGTACTGGTAATATCGGACAGAATGCTGCTCGAATTGGTCGAGGTTTTCAGATGAAAGTTTTGGCTTTTGATATTTATAAGAATCAGAAGTTAGCTAAAGAGATAGGGTATAGATATGTTGGTTTGGAGAATTTGTTTAAGGAATCTGATGTGATTACATTACATTTACCTTACAATAAGCATACACATCACTTGGTTGATGGTCGTTTGTTGGGAATGATGAAGAAAAATGCTCTTTTGATTAATACTGCTCGAGGAGAAATTGTTGATACTTTTGCTTTAGTTAGTGTTTTGAAGAGTGGAAAAATTGCTGGAGCAGGTTTGGATGTTTTGGAAGGAGAGAAAATTGTTTTTAATACTGGAAAAAGTGTTGTTGGTAAGAAAGTAATTAGTGCTGCTAGAAAGCTAGTTAAGTTACCTAATGTGTTGGTAACTCCACATAATGCTTTTAATACTCAAGAAGCTTTAGATCGGATATTAGCGACTACAATTAAAAATATTAAAAGTTTTAAGAAAGGGAGAAAGGTTAACGTTGTGAAGTAGGTTTTAATGAATTACCATTCATTTTCACATAATTCTAAAATTCTTCTATCTATTTTATCATAAAGATTTTTCATGGTTTCTTCAGGAAGATGGATTTGTTTTTCTTGGGCTTTTCTTTCTAAGATTTGTTTGTAACCTAGAAATTCATGAGAAACAATTTTGTCACAATAAACTAGAAATGGAACCCAATCTCCTTGTGATAAGTCCCATTCTGGTTCTCCATTTTCAAATTTAGTTAAACTAACGTTTTTTCCTTTTGCACAATTACCACCAATATAAGTTTCATCAATTTTTCCAACATAGGTTTCTCCTTGTGGACCAGTTGCCATTTCAACTATTTCATGGTTTTGTTCCATATCTGCAACTAACTTTTCGATTGATGGAAATTTGATTAATTTTCCTGGTTTCATTTTATTTATCTGCTAATTTTTGATAGAATTCTGCTGGAAAGATATATCCTGGAATTACAATTAATTTTGCTTCTTGACCTGGTTTTCTATCTTTATCTGGAAGCCCAACATTTCCAATTGGAGTTTTAGGTTCTTCTGGTTTTCGATATTTGATTTCAGCTAAATTTGATTTATACATTTTTTCATCACCTAGTAGTAAATTTAATCTTTTTATTTATAAATCTTTCGGTTTTAATCACTACTAAGTGGTTTAATTTTTAGGTTAATTTTTTAAAGCCTAAAATTGTTCTTTAAGAGAGATGTACACAAAAAGAGGACAGATCACAGTATTTGTAATTATAGGTTTATTAATTTTAATAGTAATAGGTAGTATGATTTACTTTAATCAAATTTCTGATTTAAAATTAGTTGATCCAAAGAATAAAGAAGTAGTTCCCATTAAATTGTTTGTAGAGAATTGTTTGACAAAAACAGGTAAGAATGCTTTAGTTAAAATAGGAAGACAAGGTGGATACTATAAAGTACCAGACGAATCAATTACAGTTCTTAATGAGAGAACCCCATTATATTATTCTAATTTAAAAAGTAATTTACCTTCAAAAAAGAGAATTGAAAATGAACTTTCTTGGTATTTGAAAGACAATTTACATTTTTGCATGGATAACATCACTATATTCAATAAACAAGGATATAAATTAGATTTTGGTAATAAAATTATTGATTTTTCAGATGTAGTAAATAAAGATAATAAAACATTGGACTGGAGTGTTAAAACTCAAATTTTTGATAGTGAGGTTTTATTTTCACTTAATTTTCCAATAACTATACGAAAAGGAAACCAAGTTACTAGAGTATCCAAATTTCAAAATAAATTGCCAATAAGATTGGGAAAAGTGTATTCTACAGCTCAACAAATGTTAATAGAATATAGCAAAAAACCAGATTATATTTGTCTTTCTTGCTTTGATGATTTAAAAGACAAAGATATTAAAGTAAATACTTTACCTCAGAGAGATATTTTGTGGTATTTGATTACTGATGATAAATCAATTGTTTCTGGACAAAATTATTTTTTTAAATTTGCTGTGGAATTTTTAGTAGATGAACCACAAACACAAAAAATTATCTTACCAATAGGAAAATTAAATGCTTTTGCTGGAAAGGCATTTCAATATCATGTGAAAACTACTTCTAATGATTTGGTTTTTTACGATGATTCTGAATTTTTTGAAATTGATAAATTGAAAGGAATTATTAGTTTTACACCAACAAAAGAACAAGTAGGAGAAAACATATTTGAAATTAGTGTAACGGATAAAAAAGGTAACCAAGATTCAGAATTGATTTTGTTAAATATTAAATCTTCATCTACAGATCCAATATTAGATTACGTTGGTGTACAACAAGCATTTTTGGGAGAACCTTTTTTGTATGATGTAAATGTTACTAATATGGGTGAAAAAGAAATAAATTATTGGGACAATACGGAATTGTTTAATATTTCAGAAAATGGTTTAATTAATTTTACACCTTTGGTGACAGGTGATTATTCTATTCAGATAGAAGCTCGGACAAAAGAAGGAGGTTTGGATAAAACTGAAATGGAATTGGTGGTGACTGAATGAAAGGAAAAAGAAGGATTTTGTTGTTTTTTCTAGTGTTCTTGTTTCTAGTTTCTCAAGTTTTAGCGCTTACTACAGAACAAGATGCTTTTAAAAAAACCCCCTCCTTAGCTAATTTTTATAAATTAGACAAACCCACTGTTCTTGATTTTGGTAAATTGAATATTGAAGACCAAGCAGACTATTTGCTAAAAAAGAATAAATACAACGAAGAATTTGCTAAGGCTTATCTTAATAAATTGGTTAATTTTAATTCAGTTAAATCAAAATTGGTTGGAGATGAGTTTTTTATTCATTCTAATAAAATAGGTAATGTAAATGATAATAAAAATTCTTTTCAGAAATATATGGTGAGTAAGTACAAATTTGGATCTTTTTTATTAGAGAAAAAAAGTAAAGTAGTTAAGTTTGATGGAAAGAATTTTGAGACCACTGGTAAGGCTGCTTCTTCGATCAGTAATATTCATCAATTATCTGGGAAAAAAATTACTATTAAAGAAGACGGTAAAATAATTGTTAGTGGAGCAGAGTTTGAAGGGTTGGGTTTTTCATATGATCAGAGAACTGGGAGTTTTTCAAATAAAGGCTCAGGGAGAATTAATGGATATTCTTTTTCAAATGGTGAAGGAATTAAAGTATTTATAAAACAAAAAGAAAAATATGGCGTAAGGATTAGTGGTTATTTTGATAATTTTAAAGGAGTTAAATTTAATACTGCTGGCCAAAAATATTTTGTTCTTTATCATTCAAAAACTAACACTTTGCATTGCAAGGATGCAATTATAGATAGTGTTTCTTTAGATACTAACATTAATATCAAAGGAAGTAAAATAATATTGCCGGATGGAAATAAAGATGGGAACTTTGATGAATTGTATCAAGGAAGTATTTATTATGAAAATGGTAAACCTAGAATAGTAAAAGAGAATTCTAATGTAATGATTATGGGTGTTAGACATAAGACAAAGAAAAATAGTGAACTTAATTTGATATATGGTACAGATTATGTTAAGACTGTTCCAATTACAAGAAAATCAGTAAAAATTCCAGAAGGTAGATACTTTAAATTTATTCGAATAGCAACTGATACTGATGGAATTGAAGAAGAATTGAGAAAAGAATTATTAAAAAAATATGTCGGAATCAAAACCACCGAACAAATAGATCAAGAAGTTAGTGATTTAATGAATGAATTGGAAAAAAGAGATTTTTCTATTATTAGACAGAAAGAGATATTACCCATAAGTTATCCAGGAGGTAAGGGGTTTGGAGGAATGAATTTAATGGAAGTTTTAGCTAAAAAAGCTAAAGGCCAAAAAATTAAATTTGATCTTAAAAATAAAAATGAGAGACCCCCAATATTGAGTTTTCCTCGAAAAATGAGAATCAATGGAAATCCTGCTTGGTTAGAATATGATAGTAAAAAGGGCCAATGGGATTATGTTTATCGAGAACAAGATTTAAGTAAAATATCTAGTAAATTGAATAAAGATAAAAATTATTTTGGATATTTGCCTCAAACTGAACAAGCAATAGTAAAAGGAAAAGATTTTACAAGCACTTTTACACCTCAGAATAATATTTTTGAAGCAACTGATTATGGATTTGGTGAAACTAGAGAATATAATATTAAAGTAACTCCTAAGAAAGGGGAAGTGCAAATTAAACCGGCACCTTATGAGTTTTTTTTGGCTTTAGGAACCAAAGTAGAAGGTAAAGCAGAAATCGAAAATGGTAATTGGAAGATGGATTTCGATGGAAAAAAAGTATATGGTAGACCATTGAGTTCTGGAAAATTGAAGCAATCTGAAATTGTTCCTGATGGGGCAGATATGTTGATATCTTATCAAAATAAAAGATACCAATTAGATGTAGATAGGATAAATCCAGCTAAAAGATCAGTAAGTATAAGTGATTTTTATTCTAAAGTTGATAAAGATAATGTGGCAGTATTAAATCAGAAAGTTAAAGAGAAAGTTGATGGATTCAATAATCAACATAAAAAAACATTAACAGATTTGAATAAGCGAATGGAAGAAATTCAAAAGAAAATATTACAAAAACATGGGTTGCAATCATGGTTTGCATATGAGGATTCTAGAATTCAGAACTTTGATGCAGAATTAAAAAAAGCAAGAGCAGCAGGAAAAGACGTATCTGAAATTTTGAGGAAAAGGTTTGTTGTAATTCAAGAAATAGCTGAAAAGCAAAAAAAAGTAAAAATTGAAACTATTAAACATAAAGAGCACGTAAAAATTGTTCAACGATTGAAAGAATTGGATAAATTAAGAACAGCAGAAGTTAAAGATTTTTTGGAAGAAATCAAAAAGATAAATACTAAATATCATGATCAGTTTGAAAATTCAAGAAGAGGAATGTTTTATCAAAAAATAAAAACTAGTGGGGGAGAAGCTACGTATGCGGAGTCAGTAGATTCACAACCAGTAATTTTTAATTCAAAAAGTCGTACTCGAAGATATGGGCAGCAATATGGTCAAGCTCATGTTCATGAGAGAGGTTATCCAGTAGATGTTTTAGTTTTAGATGTTCCAAAGAATCAAGAATGTATTGATACTCAAATGAGGTTAAGATATGAATGGTTAGTAGGACAAAAGAAGAATGTGGAATTTGTATTTCCAATTAAAGGAGGAAAATTAAATTTAAAAGAATGGAAAAAAGGATCATACAAGAAGTATAGGTTAGTTAATAATCGTTTTGTAGCTAGTGATAAATTTGAAGTTAAATGGCCTACAGCTACAGGTAAGGTTAAAACAGCTAAATCTTATGGAGAACTTAAGAATTTATTGATTGCAGATGTTGATTATTTGATAGCTAAAAAAGAAAAGGAATTAAAAAAGAAGTTTACTAAGAATGAGATAGAAAACACTAAGAAATTATATTTAAAAAGATTAGAAAGGAAATATCCTAAATTACAAAAAAGTAATTCTGGACCAAGTTATCTTAATGCAGTAATGGGTTGGACTGGAACTAAAACTTATCAAAGTTTGTATCAGAGAAAAAGTTTAGAAAAACATGTTGATATTCGTACACATCCTAGTCAGATTAAACCAGGAGATATTTTGGTGATTGTGAATGTTAGGGGAGAAAGAAAAGTTAATCCAGAGCGAGAAAGATTGGCTGGAGGACATGCTCTGGGAATTAAGGAAGTGATTGAAACTGCTGATGGAAAAAGATATTTAAAAATATTTGCAGGTAGTCAACCAGCTCATGATGCGAGAATTTATGAATCTGATTTGGTTCCATTAGGAAAAGGAGAAATTTCTGGTCGAACATTTATCTATGGATGGAAAAATGAAGGTAGTAAAAGTGAAGTAACAAAGCCAGTGGTAATTCTTAAACCTAAAGAAATTGCTAAGCCTAAAGAAGAGAAAGACAAAGCTAAGAGCATACAAACCGTTAAACCCAAAGAAGAGAAAGACAAAGCTAAGAGCATACAAACAATCACTATTGATGAAGGATTAGTTATTGATCGTAAAAAATTGAAATTTGATGAAGGTTTAATTATTGATCGTAAAGATTTAATTGGGAATAATACAAAATAATATTATTTTGGATTAAGAATACGGAGATGATCTTCTGAAGTCAATTTTTGGCAGTCTGAACCATTTTTTTTGCAATTTTCTAAATAAGTTGAGTAAAATGAAACGTCTTCGGAGTTAATAGTCCACCCATAATTAGGTTTGAAATTGCCTACTCGATCACAAAAATCTTCTAATCCTTCACCATCTAAATGTTGAAAAGGATAATTAAATAATTGTTTTTTTACTTCTTCTGAATTAGTTTGAGAATGAGGTATTGAAGGCAGCCCATAATTTAATAATTCTTGTAACAACACAATAGTGTGGCCAGATACATTGGTTGTAGCATAACATTTTAAGTCAGGATGAAGTTGAACATCAACTTTAACATCTAAATTAGTAGTTGGACTAGTAACTATAACTTTTTGACCATTGATTTCAATTGGATGGATAATATTTTGTCTATCTTGGCCTAGTAAGTAACTATTTTTTTGATGAAGATTTTTGATATCTAAATCAATTGATTGATTGATTGTTTCTGATTCATTAAGTGAATGTTTAACATAACTATTTTGGGCAGAGCAACTTAATGTACAAATAACTAATGGAGTTACTAAATATTTTTTGATTAATTGGTTCATTTTTTCCACCTTAAAATAGCACTAGGCATACCAATATATTTTATTTTAGTAATTTCTGGTTCACCATACAAGGTATGAATAACTTTGTCTTCCATACTTAATGAATTATCGCTGGCACTTTGGTAAAAAACAGCAATGTGGCGTCGAAAGTAAATTAGATCTCCATTTTTGGGAGAAGTACCAAAAGGTAATTTTTTGATAAGACGACGATTATTAAGTAAGCCTTTTGACCAAGTGTAATTTGTTTTGAAGCCTTGTCTTCTTCTACCATAAACAGGTAGGTCAGCACAGTCAGATCCAATTTGATTGTCTACTTGGAATGGTTTACTGCCCCAAATATAAGGTGTATTAAAGAGTTCAAATATGTAATCGGTTGCTTGGCCAGTTGCAGGACGAAAAGAAACTCGATGCACTTTATTGCTAAGTCCTCCCCCTGCTAATTTCTTTTTACCAGGACTAGAAACCCTTTTTCCGTTTAATTTTATACTAACTTTATAGCGCATCACCCCTAGGCCAGTTTCAAGATCTGGGAATTGGTCTTGTAAATCAGTTGGATGAACATCTGCTTTTACTTTCCAACCTTCTTTCCATGGGGTTTCGGTATAATCTATGGGGTTTCTTTTTGAAACGTAAGCATAACTATTTCTAAAAGGTTCTACTTTAAACCATTCAATTAACAAATCACAAGGGAGATTCCAATTTTTTGTTTGTTTATTCCCTTTGAATTTAGGTTTGATTGCTTCACTAAAATAAATTGTTTTGTTGTCAAGTTTTGCTTTTAAGATGGCGTAAAGGGAAACTTCATCTTTAGTTGATACTTTTTTTGGTTTTTGGTTAATTTTACTTGAATTATTGATTTGAGAAACAATTTGTATATCTAAAAGGGAGAGATTAGGTAAAGTTTTACAATACTCTTTTTGAGGTGGTGGTTTGGGAATATGGTGTGTGGTAACATTACTATTTGTGGAAGAAGAAACTACTTTTTCTAATTTTTGATCTTGACAACCACCATATAAAGTTGATATTAATGCCAAAGTTGAAATAAATTTTTTAAACATAGTTTAGAAGAAATATGTAATTTTTTATAAAACTTTTGTTTGTTTTTACTTAATAGTAGTTTAACTAACCATGATTTAAAAGTCTCAGTTTTTTCTATAAATTTATTAATTTGGAAAGTATTTGGGTAGTATAATGTATCAAATGTCTCAAGGTTACTCAAGAGGAGCTTGTACTAATTGTAGCAGTTGTGGAGGATGTTCAAGTGGTGGTTTAGAACATATTGCTGCGTCTGAAGTTAGTTATCAAGGTTCTAGTGAAGAAGTAGTAAGTTATTCTGGTTCTAATGTTGCCCATTATGAAGTGAGTGATGGGGTTGGTGATAATTATTCTTTTGGTTCTTCAGTTAGTGGATATAATTTTGGTTCTGTTGCAAATAGTGGTTATTCATTTAGTTCTAATTTGGCTGGAAGATATAGTGCTTCTTTTAATTCAGGAGGATTTTTGAATTATAATCAGTTAGATCAAGGGATTTCTAATCAAAATTATAAAACTAGTTTGAGAAATATTGGGTTGATTAATAATGTTTTTAGTTCTAATTTAGATCAAGGTCCTGGATTTATTCCAGATAATTTTCTAAAACCAAATAGAATTAGTCATAAATTTGTTGGAAAGGCTGAAGAAATTAGAAGTGAAATTGAAGAGACTTTTTTAACTTTAACTGGGTTGGAATTTCCAGAAGATGTACGTATTAAGATTTGTGATAGGAAGGAATTCAATAAATTCACTTCTAATCTAGGGGTGGTTGGTTTATCTATAAATAGAAAAGAACAAGGATTAATTTCAGATATTTTTATTCTTAATGATGAATTCGATAAAGTGATGTTGACTATTGGGCATGAATTAGGTCATGTTATGTCTAGAACATTAAATGATTCTAAAGATGAAGAGGCAAAAGCTTTTGCTTTTAGTTTTGCTTGGATGAAAACGATTAAAGAAAACAATATTGGTGAATTGGGAAGAAGTATTGTTTTTGATAGTCCCGCCAGTAATGGAATTCATGATGTGGCTTTTAGTTTTGTTACTAAGAAACTTAAAGAAGGAAAAGAAGCATTAGAATTGTATTGGGATTTGGTTAAAGGTTTGGGTGGAGTTTCTATTGTTGGTTGATGTACTATTTTTTCAAATAACTTAGTCTTTTTTCTTCTTCCAATCTTTCAATAGAATATCTTAACATTGTTCTAGGCATTTCTTTAACATGTTTATCTAAAAATTGTTCTAGGAGGAATTGGTCTTTTTTCCCAACTTCTCTTAACATCCATCCAACAGCTTTATGTATTAAATCATGATTATCATTTAATAAAAGTTTTGCAATTTTTAATGTATGAGAAAAGTCATTATTTTTTATAAAATAACGGAGGCAGTAATGAAAAGAATACTCAT
>CAYSWQ010000013.1:15725-20060 GCA_964434885.1 uncultured Methanosarcinales archaeon
CATCCACCCAACAGCTTTATGGATTAAATCATGTTGGTCTTTTAGTAATAATTTAGCAATTTTAATTGAGTCTTTAAAATCATTGTTTTTGATGAACGCAAAGGTTGCTAAAACTGAAATTCTTCGTTCCCATAAATCAGTAGATTTTACCAATTTGTATAAAATTGAGCGGTTGTTGTTAATTAAGTAATTGCCAACCGTTTTTGGAATAGTAACATCCACTAAATCCCAATTGTTAATGTGTTTGGTGTTGTTTAAGAAAAAGTGATAGATATCTTTTCTTTGTTCGGGATATTTTTCATATTTGTAAACTAACATTACCAAAGTACACATTCTAAATTCATGGTATTTACTAGAAACTAATTCTTTTGCTTGTTGTAAATTTAATTCTTGAAAATATTTTTTAGCTACACTTCTAACTTGGGGCATAGTTATTCCTAAGAAAATATCTCCTTCTCCATATTCTCCTGGACCGGTTTTGAAAAATCTTTGATAAAGGGGTGCTTTTTCTGGATTGGCTAATTTTTTTAATTCTTTTTCGATTTGCATGAAATAATTAAATAATGAGTATCTATAAATGTTTCTTTTATATGGCTCCGTAGAAATGCTAAAATTAAAGCATCGGACTACGCTCTTTGGATGTATTTTTCAAATCCGGCTCCTCCCCGGATGGGACAACCCCCTCCGGAGACAATGTTATTTTCAAAGTACTGCTTCGTGAATTGATGCTTTAAAAAGCAATTCTACAGAGCCTTTTTATATTTTAAAAAACCTAAATTTTTATAATTGATTATGAAGTAAATGAAATATGATAGATAAAATTTCTGAGGAAATTAGAAAATCATTAGATTATTCAAAAGAAGATAAGATTATTTTTAATGGAAAACTAATAGAAGTAAATAAGAACAATTTTTCTTCGATTGTTAAATCAGATTCGGATGTTAAACTAGCTTTTATTGATGGTGGACAAGCTGAAATTATAACTGGAGGTAATTTTTGTTTAAGTTTTATTAGACTTTTTGCTTTGGTTTTTCAAAACAATAAAAGAGTGGATTCAATAAAAAAAGAATTTTATCTTTTAACTCGAGCAAAATATTTGGGAAATGAATTATATTATGAAAGTCAGATTTTTCTTAGTTCTGGAGAGAAATTGGTTTCAGAAGAAGATTTATTTATTTCTTCGATGGATAAAACTATTCGCTCTGGATTGGAAAGGGCATCAATTTCAAAAATAAGTAATATGGCTAGGAGATTTGGAGAATTAGCTTTGGTTAAGATTATGGCTGAAAGAGAAGATATTGGTTTTGTGTTAATGGATGGAACATTAGACCAAACATTCAAGAATGAAGATAAGTATTTGAATTTAAATGAAAAAGTTTGTGCGTTAGCTAAATCTTGTAATTTATTTACAACTGCCGGAGATAATCCAATGATGTTGTTGAATAGAATGGAGAAGTCTGGTTGTTGGAGCTATTTTTTAGAAGAGAAAACAAAGTTTGTCAAATTACATGAAAATAGTAAACATGTTTTTCGTTTTACTGGGAATGAAAAGATATTGGCTAGTTTAGTTGGTGGAAGTAAAGATGCATTGTTTTTAGGTTATCCTTATGGGTTGATAGCAGTTGATCAGATGGCTAGAATTTCAAATATGGAAAAAGCGTCTTTGAAAAGTAGATTTCTTTTAAGAGCTGAGAATAAAGTAATTAGGGATTATTTAGTATCTAATAATGCGCATGATATTTTAGATAATCTTGGTTGATTATCTTTTCAAAACTAATTTTTTCTTTACTTTGAGGTTATGGGATAAAAAGACAATATCAAAATTACTTTCCATGAATTGTTCTGGTCGTAAAGCAAAAGTAGCATTTGTTATGTATTTTAATATTTTTTCTTCAAATGATTTTACTTTACTGAAAGTTCTTAATTTGGTGTTATGTCCAGCATGAAGATATGATTCATTAATCAATTCAGTACAAAAAATTTTGTCAATACCTTTTTTGAAATCAAAATCGTAAGGTTTTCCTAGTTGTTTATGGGCATAAGAAATTGCCTTTTTGATAATTCTTTTTCTCCATTTGGTTTGTTTAGGTAAACGGAGAATAACTAATGTATCATATTCGGTAAATAAGTGATGCAAGGAAACATATTCTACTCCATCTCCAATTGCATGTATGAATTTTCTTCTTCCTACATATAATGCAGTATGGGTAACGGAACCTCTAATAAAAAGAGCGGATGTTTCTCTTAAATTACCGAGTAATGCAACATCTCCTTTTTTTAAGATTAACCTAGCTTTAATTAAGTCTTGATGAGATAATAGGTTTTTTCTAGGATGAATTATAATTCCAGTAAAAAAATATATTAGGTTTGCTGTTAGTTTTTTGTAAAATGGATAATGTTTTGGAAAATTATCGATCCAATGTGTTTTTTTGATGATGTTATACATAAAACTAGAATAATTTTTTACTATAAATATTTTTCTTAATGAAAAAACTTAAAAGAATTAAAATATTTCTTATTTTTATGAATTTACATAATTTTGTTAAAAAAGAGAAAAAGATTTGGCATCAGAGATTTTTGCCTAGTTTAATTGCAGGGGTAGCAGTAGCTATTTTGACTTTATTTTTTCAGATGACTGCACATAATGTTGTAATGTTTGCTTCTCTCGGGGCATCAGCAGCTATTTTAACACATAAATTTATTCATCGGTTAACTATTTTGTATACAGTTATCTTTTCTTATTTAATTGCATTATTAATAAGTTTACCAATTTTTTATTTAGTTAAGGATTTTCCATATGCATTTCCTATTTCTATATTGATTGTAGTTACATTTACTACTTTAACACTTTATTTGTTGAATATTTTTCATCCTCCAGCTATTTCTGCAGCAATAGCTTTTCTTTTGATTCAAGATTCTTTATCTGAAAGAGTGTTAATCTTTTTATCTGTAATTGTACTTTTGATAATTATTAAATTATTAACTTATTTCTTTTATTATGAAAATTTAAACATTAAAAAATTTCATCATGAATTTATGTTTTGGAAGAAGAGAGTTTTTAGGAAAATTGAAAAATTTTAGAAATAATTTTAAGTTTGTTTAGTAAAAATATTTTCAAATTCATCTAAAAATTGTTTGGTTATTTTTTCACTGTGAATAATCAAAATATTTTCATCATTTCTTTTGTCTCCGCTGTTAGAAGGGTTGAAAGAACCAGTGATTGTGGTTTGGTTGTCGATTAAGAATACTTTATGGTGCATGTTATTCTTGTTATTGTCCTTAATAACATCTAAACCTTGGTGTTTTAGTAGTTCATATTTTGAGTATTTGGAAACTTGTCTGGCTTCGAAGATACCTTTTACTGAAACACCTGATTGGTTTCTTAATAGAATTGTGTTGGCAATTCCATCGTGAGTAAAGCTGAAAGTCATAAAGTGGATTGAAGTTTGGGCTTTGTTTAGTTCTTCTTTTACTTGATTAGCACATTTATCTTCTGGGCAGAAATAATTTTCTATTTCAATATTGTTTAATTTGATTTTAGGATTTAAGATTGGTTTTCCTTTTTTGAAAGTTCCATTCCACATTTCTTGAAATTCATCTTCGTAATTTTGAGCTAGGATTTTGGAGTTAATTAAAATTAAATTATTGTTGTTTTTGTAAGCGCCATTGTTAGTAGGGTTCATTGAACCAGTGGATATCTTTTTGTTGTCAATAATACAAAATTTGTTATGCATCAAACTCCATGTATCTGTTTTTACGAAAGAACGATTGTACTTTTTGATGTAATTGTTATCGGTGATTACCTTGACTTTGATTTCATTTGCTTTTTTATCTAAGATTTGCTTGACTGAATCTAATCCAATGTCAAATAAAGCACAATGGATTGAGTTTTGAGCTGAATTGATGAAATTAACTAAGGTTTGTTCACAATTATTTTTTGGGCAAAAGTAAACATTTATGTTTCCTTCATCTAAAACTAAAGAAGTTGTTGGGTTAATGGGATCTTTAATTACCATTCCAGTTAGATTGTTAAGATCTAAGTCTGTGAAATAATAACTAAAGAAACCTAGAATTATTATTAGGAATAGTAACCAGCTCTTTTTCATTGATAATTAAAAAAAGAAATAATATTTAAACTTTTTTCTTGTGTTCTTCAATCATTCTTTGGACTAATAAATCTAGATTGTCGCAGAATGCTTGCATTTTTCTTTGTTGTTCTTCGTAATTTATAGTGTGGAGGGATGAATTTTCTTCTTCATTAGAATGAAATAAAGAAGGAGGATAGGGTTGAAGATGGGAAAAGTAAGTTTGCATTACTCTTTTTACTCCCAAACT
>CAYSWQ010000014.1:0-4927 GCA_964434885.1 uncultured Methanosarcinales archaeon
ACTCTAGCAATTGAAATATCCTTCCCATGACCATTAAGCTCTCTTTTGTTTACATCATAAGAAATGCCTGCGCCGATATTATCATTTATTAATTTTCTTATATCTTCTTCAGATAAATTACTAGGTAAGTAAAGAATGTGTTCTGTACCATTCAAATAAACATTAGTCCCCTGCCCGCGAATTTTATCAACAAGAGAACTAGAAGCTCGGAAAGTATTGCTTGCACCAGAACCAACACCATTTAGACTAATTTCCCAAACTTGGCTAGAAATTTCACCAGTAGAAACTTTTCTTAACGGTCCAGATTTCTTTCTTTTTTTTCTCCCCATCTTATGATTACTCTATAATAGTTACAACAAGATATATTTTTGAGAATATATTTAAAAAACTTTCGTAAAATAGAGGAAGAAACAAAGAATTCGTCCTCAATTAGTGTCAACTTCAACGGCCCTTTTCTTCTCAATAATTAAATCAGCAACTTCAGCAAAGATTTCTGTTTCTTCCCCTTCTTCCCAAGGACCATAATCTTTAAGATCAGTCCAAACAAAACTGGGAACGGCATGAATGAATTTAATCTTTTTCATTTTTGGTGTGGTTTCATCTTTTTGATTTGTTTCTGTGTTGTTAGTGTTGTTGGTAGTGTTGTTAGTTTTGTTGGTAGTGTTGTTAGTGTTGTTGGTAGTGTTGTTAGTTTTGTTAATGGGAGTTTCCATGTTTTGAGATGTATTTTTTGTTATTTCAAGTGGTTCTTCTTCTGGTAATTCAGTAGACTGATTGTGTTCTTTTGGTTTTTCAAAATCACCTGAATCTTCTAAGCCTAAATTTGGGATTTTGCCTTGGAACAAGTTCATTAAGATTCCCTTGCGATATGTATCTAATAGTCCTAGAAGTAATTTGTAAAACTCTTTTTCTTCTCTGAGTAATGAACTAGTATCTACAATATCTGAGCCAGTACGGCTCTTATTCATAGTAATATCAATAATCTTTTTTTCTCTTTTTTCATAAATCTCTTTCAGAATTCTTTTGATACTCCTTAATTCATATTCTAGTTTTTCTTGTTCACCAGCTGCAAAAAGATCATCTTCATCTTTCTTAAATTCTAATAATTTCTTCTTTTCCTTCAGATAATGGACTACGTCGTGGTAGAAGGTAGGAGTTAATTGTTGTAAATCTTCTCTCTGTTTTTCATTCCTTAAAATGTCGTACAAAGTTTCCAATGTTATTTTGATTTCTTCCATTGCCCCCACAAATTAAGAGATTATCTGTTTTATTAAGATTTATCTACTACAAAGTTTATTTTAGAGAAGTTTTATAAATTAGTAGCAAAATTCGGTCTAATAATGAGTGAAGAAAGGAAATTGAGTGAGGAAGTGTTGGTTGAGGCTGATTTTTTAGAAGAAATAGATATAGGTAAATTTGCATTAAATTTAGTACAGCCTGGAGATTTAGTATTAAATTACCTTGTTAGAGACGGTAGAACAGAAGGAAATTTTGCTTTTGTTTTTGATGTTTATGATATGGAAAAAGAAGAAGATATTGTTCTCAAAACTACTGCTTTATGCACAGAAAATTTTAGGAACATCGGACGGGCTAAAGCAAATTTAAGAGAAGAAAATCGAATGCTACATTTAATGAATGATTGCCAGAATATTGTTAACTCTAAAGGTTATATGGAATACAAAGGGGTTGGGTATTTAGTCCTGGAAAAATTGCCTTTTTCTTTAGAAGAAGCAGTTGCCGAAGTAAGAGATAGTGGAAAACCACATGCCCAGATTAGGGCGGTTTTGAATCCAGCTGATAGCTTAGCTCGATCATTAATTTGTATGGAAAGTTATGGTATAGTGAATGGAGATATTGCTCCAATGAATTTTAGGGCTGCTGAAAAAGATGATACTTATGTGTGTAAAATCATTGATTTCAATGGTGCTTATGACCAACATAAATTTTATTTTATTGATCAACCTCGTCCTCATCATCGGAAGAAATACTCTGCACCGGAAGCCCAAGAGGCATTTAAAAGATCAAGAATATTAGATCAGTTTCTTTTAGAACCTTCACTAGATATGTATAGTTCTGGGATTACATTAGCAGCTACATGTTTAATGGCCCAAGGACTAGATTTTGAAGAAATGGGATCACAGTATATTCATCATCGAAAAGATGATGAGTCATTATTACAGGACATGGAAGATAAAGGTGTTAGTGTTTCTTTCTTGTCTTTGATTAATTCGATGATTAAACCAAATCCTGATGAAAGAATAAAACCTAAAGAGATGCTTTCTGCAGTTAGAGCTATTGCTAATTTGTATGGTATTCCTTTAGAGAAAAAAATCTGCTCGCCAGATTTGAGTATTGTTAGAAAAGTACCAACTTTTTATCAGTAAGAATTATTAAAAGTAGCAAGAAGATCTTTTAAATAGTACCGTTAATTATATAAAACTACTTCTTTATTTCAATTTATGGCAGAATTAAGCTTTGAGACTTTGTCTTTTACTGAAGAGAAGGAATTAGTTAAGGTTAATTTATTGAGGCAGTTTTATTTTTATCTAGAGAAGATTGAATTGGAGAGAATTGGTGAATTTAAGCTTTTTAGAAACAGAATTGTTTTTCCAAATGTTACTCAAGACAAAGTGGAAAAGAAGTTTGGTTTTTTATTGGAAAAAGGAATGAAGAAATTAAAAAACTCTGTTAATGATAATAAAGTTGTATATGTGCATCAAAATTCAGGCATTCCTTTAATTGGAAATGTGGCTTTTGGGTTAGTATATCGCAATACTTCATTGATTGAAATTAAACCACAGACATCATGTAATTTGAATTGTATATATTGTTCTATCGGAGAGGGAATTCATTCAGACAAAAATGATTTTGTGGTGGAGAAAGAATATTTAGTTGAAGAGTTTAGGAAATTGGTTAAGTTTGTTGGTGAAGATGAGATAGAAGCACATATTGGCACACATGGAGAAGCTTTTTTGTATGGAGATATTATCAATTTAGTAAAAGATTTGAATAGATTGAAAGAAGTAAATAAAATTTCTATTGATACTAATGGAACTTTACTTAATGAGAAAATTATTGAAGATTTGAGTAGGTATGAGAAAGTAGTTTTGAATATTTCTTTGAATACTTTGAATCCGGAAACAGCAAAAACTATCTCGGGAATTAAGCATTATAATTTAGAACGAATTTTAGAATTGATAAAGTTTTGTAAGGGAAAAGTAAAAGTATTTTTGACTCCTTTAATTGTACCTAGTTATAATGATCAAGAAATTGAAGAGTTAGTTAAATTTGCTAAAGAAAACAAATTAGGAGTGGGAATTCAGAATTTTTTGAAATATAAAACTGGTCGGAATCCAGCAAAGCCATGGGGATGGGATACGTTTTATGGTTTGTTGAAAGAATTAAGTGAGAAATATGCTATGAAATTAGTTTATGGTCCGGAGGATTTTAAGATTCGTTATACTAAAAAATTAGAGAAGCCATTTAAAACAGGAGATGTTGTTGTTGGAGAAATAGTTTGTTTTGATCGATTTCCTGGTTCTAAGTTAGCAGTGGTTGATGGAGATTGGAAAAAAGCAAGAATGATTTCTTTGCCTAATTGTAAAATTTCTGTGGGGAAGAAAGTGAAGATTAAGATTATGCGTGATAAACACAATATTTTTATTGGAAAGTTAATTTAATAGTTACTTTTTAAAAGTAGTAATTATTTTCAAAATATTTATATATAACCTCCAAATTTATACTACATGAAGATTGCTGTTTTTGGTGACGTCCATGGTCGTATTGATTTAGTTTATCAATCTTGCAAGGCTTGGCAAATAAAAAACGAAGATTTCATTGATCTGATTTTACAAGTAGGAGATTTAGGAATATACACTAATCTAAACTCAATAAATAATGGAGATCGCAAAAAAATAGCCACCAACCCAGAAGAATTGAATTTATATCACTGTCTTAGAGATATAAAAAAATATAAAGCCCTGTAAAAAAATGGTCAAAAATATGGTACTGTTAATGCTAAATTAATTTTTGTGGATGGTAATCACGATGATCAAACATATTTAGAAAATTTAGTAAGTAAAAAACCAAATGAAGGAATTATCCCGATTAATGACTATTTGTGGTATTTAAATAATTCCATCCCCGTTGGTCTTTATAATGAAAAAGGGTCTCGATTTAATATAGCAGGAATTGGGGGAATTGATCAAAACCATCGGGCAAAAAAAGTGGAGAAAGATCCAAGAATAGCTTTCACTGAACAAGAAGTCAATAAAGCATTAGATTGTACAAATGTAGATATTTTCTTAACTCATATGTATCCAGAATACAATATGAATGACGGTTCAGTAGAATTAAAAGAATTGATAGAAATAATTCAACCACAATATTATTTTTTTGGACATCACCATAGATATGTCAACTTTAAGATAGGTGAAACAGAATGTTATGGTTTAACTAAAATCCAAAATGGAAATTTAAAAGACGATGGTTCATCAATGTTAGTGTTAGAAAAAAAAGGTAAACAAATAACAGTTTATTAATTTCAATTTTGATAAGTAATTCTCAAATTCTTTGGTTGTATTCTAGAAACATAACCGCTTCTATTTTTGTGAACTAAAACACTATCTATTGAAATCTCAGAGACTGGTAATTGATGGGTCTGAGGGACTTCAATTTCTCCGGTTTTAAGCTCAGCACTTTCCAATGACTCAACAAAACAACTTAGATTTGCTAAATTTTCTTCAGGAGAAATGTAAATGCCTTGTTTTTTTTGATCTTGAGTAATTCCTGAATCTAGTTGCAACCTTCGAATCCTCGATCTCCATAAATCAGCACTATTTTCCAACGTTTCCGAAGATAATTGATAACCTTGAGCACATTCTAACATTTTTACTGCCATATCTGATAATTCCGTATCTCCTACTTT
>CAYSWQ010000014.1:4937-18969 GCA_964434885.1 uncultured Methanosarcinales archaeon
ATTATATATAATTCTTCCAAAGCCCGATTCATATCTTTTTCTACCTGTTCTAATTTATCAGTAAGTTGAATAACATATTCTAATTGTTCTTCAGTTTCAATTTCACTAGAATCTAAGATATTTTTATAGCTTTCAACAGCTATTCTAATTTGATCATAACCAAATCTCATTATATCTCTATGATGCACTTCTGATGTTTTATCCCAAAAACAACTCCAATATCCTTCAGAGTTCTGGAAATTTTTTAAAGTAGCAGTATACTGTTCTTGAATACCTTCTATAATTTCCTCATTTAAATCATATTCTTGAACTAAATAATTTGTTAGTGCATCCATATTTAATACTACTGCCTTAGTACCAAGAATTTTCTTTCCATCTAAAGTATATTCTTTTAGTAATTCATTAAAGTTAGAACCAGATTCACTAGATGAACCACGTAGTCTTCCATCTAGGACAATCTTTTTTCCTTTTTCTCCAGGATCTGTTTGTACAACTAATTCTAACATTTTAATCACTTTATAGTAATTATTTATTATATTTTTAAACTTTTTGGTATTTTTACTACTTATATATAACTACAACATTATAGAATGAAATTATTTGGTAATTAGAACACAAAAACGACAACTTTAAATCTAAGTTGGATTTTTTAGAAGTATGGATTACTTTTCACATGGGGTTTGGAGTTATATTTTTTTTCATAAAACTAAGAAGCCGTGGTTGGCAGTGTTATTTGGTTTATTGCCAGATAGTACTTCCTGGTTGATATATTTCTTTTATCGTTTATTTACTTGGGATTTACAATTTGGAAAACCAGGAATTTTTTCGGTTCCAGATTGGGTGATGACATTATATGGGTTGAGCCATAGTTTAGTTATTTGTGGGGCGGTATTTTTGGTAGTGTATTTAGTTTTGAAGAGAATCCCAATTTATATGTATGCTTGGCCAATAGTGATTGTCATGGACATATTGACCCATACCAGGGAATTTTTACCTACTCCTTTTTTATATCCAATTAGTAGTTGGCCATTTCCAGGAATCAGTTGGGGAAATGCTTGGTTTATGTTGTTAAATTGGGGATTGATAATTGTGGTATTGAGTTACATCATTGTTAGAAAGAAATGGTATAGTAAGTTGGGAGAGAAAGGTAATAATAAAAATAATTAAATTTATTTTATAGTGATTTTTTTAATCACTACTTTGTCAATTGGTTTATCATTAACTCCTGTCTTAACGCTGCCAATTTTCTTTAAAACATCCATCCCTTTGGTTACTTTACCAAAAACAGAATGTCTATTGTCTAACCAAGGTGTTGCAATTAAAGTAATAAAAAATTGGGAACCGCCTGTATTGGGGCCGGCATTTGCCATACTTAAAATGCCTGCAGAATCGTGTTTTAGATCTTTATGAAATTCATCTTTGATGGTGTAACCAGGTCCACCTGTTCCAGTACCCAAAGGATCTCCTCCTTGAATCATAAAATCTTTGATAACACGATGGAAAATTAATGTGTCGTAGAAATTTTTATTGGCTAAATCAATAAAATTCTTAGTAGTAATTGGTGCTTTTTCTGTGTATAATTCTATTTCCATGGTTCCCATATTGGTTTCAATAACTGCAGTTTTCATATTAGAACACCCCATCAGCATAATACTGATAATTAAAATTAATATTGTGTATTTCATGGTTAGGAAGATTGATGAATAGTATAAAAATATTTCGGATTGATTTATATTCTTAATTACAATAATAATTAAAAGCAAATTGAAAAAAATAGCAATTATGGGTGAAAGATTAGAAGTGAGAACTCAATTAACTTATTGTGGAAATCATTCTCAAACTTGTGAAGAACAAAAAGATATTTTGGAAATGAAAAAATGTAAGTATCAACCACGTTCTCATTATTAGAAAGATTTAAAACCATCAAAAGTTTACTTTTTGTATGGTGGAGTTGATAAATGTTAGTGGGGCAATAATGCCAACTAAAGAAAATCTTACTTTGGTTTTTAAACCATTGGTGATGTTTATCATTGGGATTGTAATTTATTCTGTTTTTATCTTTAAGTTTTATCGTTTTGTGGCGAAGAAAAACATTTTTCAATTAGAATTAGGCAAGTATAAATCTGATAAATCCATATTTACTAAATTCATGGGGGGTGTTCTTTATTTTTTTGAATATATCTTATTGTTTCCAGTCTTCACTTTTTTTTGGTTTGTAGTCTTTGCTTTATTATTAAGTTTTCTTGTGAAACAACAATCTGTACAAACCCTATTGTTAATTTCAATGGCAATTATTGCAGCTATTCGTATGTGTGCATATTATAACGAAAATTTAGCACAAGATTTAGCAAAAATGTTGCCTTTTGCATTGTTAGGTGTTTTTATTGTAGAATTAAACTTTTTTTCTCTAGGGCAACAATTAACAACTTTTAAAGAGATGATGGGATTGTGGGACCTGATGATTTATTATCTTTTATTTATTGTTTTGTTAGAAGGTTGTTTAAGAATTTTTCATGGAGTTGTTAGATTGTTTGTTAAAGAGAAAGAAGATTAAAGCACTTCGATTTCTTCCATTGATTTTAGAACTACTTTAGTAATACTATCCATCATGTCAACTAATCTTTCATTATCAGTTGCTTTTCTGATTTGACCAATTCGGTCTAAAATTTGTCTTAGGAAACGAATGACATCCCCCTCTTGTAAGTTAGTATTCTTCATAATATCAAAAATGGTTTTTCCATTGTAGATTGGGTCAATCATTGCAGTTAATTGTTTTAATTTCAGAAATCTTTTTTCTTTATGTAAAAATTCACTTTTTCCAATTTTGGTTTTAAGATCAGTTATTTTTTCAGAAGGATAAAGTTGGTAAAATTGAGTTCTTTCTTTAGCTTCATAACTTAAACAAGCTAATAACATCAAAATTTGATATTCATCTAAATATTTAAAAAAATCAGTAGCAAATATTTCTCCTAGAACTATTTCATCAGCATAAATTCTGGCAGAAAAATTTCCTTTCTTAGTTAAGGTGTTATCTTTTTCTATGTATTTCATCTTTAACAATTTCTTTCTAATATTGTTAAAAGTAAAATAAATTCTATTTTTCTTAGCTTGCTCAAAATCAACCCCATATTTTTGAAAAGTGAAAAAATTCATCTTTAAAATAATATCAATTTCTTTTTCATCGTGCTGATCAATGAGATTTAAGACCGTGTTTACAGATAATCGGAATTGAGATTTAATTGGATCCAAATCAGCATCAGTCATTTTTTTAAGAACACCATAATCAAAATCTCTTCGGTCTACCATAGCATAAGCAAAACCTTCTTTATCAATTCCTCTTCTTCCAGCTCGACCAGCCATCTGGAAGTATTCTTTGCTATTGAGGAAGCGAAAATTAATCCCATCAAATTTTCTTAGGCCTTCAAAACAAACTGTTTTGGCTGGCATGTTAATCCCTACAGCAAATGTTTCAGTAGTATATAGGACTTTGATTAAACCTTGGCCAAACAATTCTTCTACTAGTTCTTTAATAATTGGTAATAATCCTGCATGATGAAAACCAATTCCAAAAGGGAGAGTTTGTCTTAAGGTTTGAGTTGATTTTAATTTTTGTATTTCGGGAGAGGCTTCAGATAATTTTTGACTCATAATGGAAGTTATTTTTGGATTTTTAGGAAATAGATTAGCTTTAGATAAAGCCAAAGCACTAGTTTGACATTTATGACGAGAAAATGTGAAAAAAAAGCAAGGGAGTTTGTCTTTGATTTCTTTAACTAAATCAATATGGTTTGGAGCTTTGACTTTTTGTCTTCGTCTTCTGCCTCTTTTTCTACCGCGATAATAATCATAATCAGGAATCTGATCAGCTTCTTTAATTTTTTTTAATTCAGTAATGCCTAATTCAGTATCATAAAAAGCTCGGTGTAAAGGAACATTTCTTTTGTGATTTTCAACTACAACAACTTCATGTTTTTTGATAGCTCTAATCCAATCAGCGAATTCAACAGCATTAGGTATTGTAGCAGAGAGGGCAAGGAATCTTACTTTTTCTTTGGAGAAGATGATTGATTCCTCCCAAACATAACCTCTTTCAATATCATTGATATAATGAACTTCGTCAAAGATTACATAGAAGATTTGTTTAAGGAAAGGATCATCAGCTAAAACCATGTTTCTATATATCTCGGTAGTCATAATTAAAATGGGGGCTTGAGGGTTAATGACAATATCTCCTGTTAATAAGCCAATGTTTTCCTTGCCATATTCTTCTGAGAAATCTTTGAATTTTTGGTTGGAGAGAGCTTTAATTGGAGCAGTGTAAATTACTTTAGCCCCTTTTTTTAGGTATTTGTCAATAATATAATCAGCAATTAGAGTTTTTCCAGAACCAGTAGGAGCAGAAACAACAACAGAAGATCCGTTATCCACAGCTTTAATAGCTTGTTCTTGAAATGGATCTAGAGTAAATTGTTTGTATTGCATGGGAGAAGGAAATTTTTGAGGTTTATATGGTTTACTGAATTATCAAATTGAAAAATCATCAGAAATTGGTGGTTTTGGTATTAAATCTTGCGACATACGTTTGTATATGGATCGAACTTCATCTGTAATGGCCTCTTGTACTTCCGGTCCTAAGTGAGTAACTTTATCTTTCTTGACAATAACCATATCAACTAAACCTCCTGAGTTGGGGTCCTGGATAATTGCGTCGGTTACCGCACCATATGCTAACCAAAAAGCGGCATTGATGTTGATTTGATCGAAACTAATCTTGGATTTGGGAAAAGCAGAATCTGGGATGTTGGGATCTTTCTCATATTTTGTATCTTCAAAATATTCTTCTACATGATCTTGTCCACTACCTAGGCAAATGTACTCTAATTCTTTGGAACTTGGAATTGCAATTAAATTTCCAGCAACATCTACTTGAAATAAATCAATTCTTGGTTTATTAGAGGCAAGAATTAATTGAGGGGTATTTTCTTCATCATACTCTCCTGCGAGACTGGATCTACGCGCATAGAATCTGTTGTGCAAAGCAAATTCCTCAAAATGTTTGGTACGGATTGCCTCTTGCACAGGATCATCTTTCATTTCTGTTAATTTGGCGAACACCCGATATAGAAAATTTTCTATTTCTGTCTGAGGTTTTTCTTCTCCGGAAGAATATTTAAGTAATTGTTGTTCTAAAAGTGATGTGGGGGTGTCGGTAGGGGCAATTGACTTACCTCTTTTGATGACATCTCTGGGAACAACGGCAACAGTTTCAGGTAAACTAAAGCGATCCTCTCTTTTAATCCCTGAGATAAATTTGAGGAACCCTTCATAAGTACGATGTTTGTGTAGATAACTGAAGAAACTATCTAAGTATTTGTCAGAACTACCAGAAAAAGCAATAGCCCAAGATTTTTCCTGACGATCAGTATATAATTTAAACATCCCTTTTTTCTTGGTGTGAGTATTGCCTTCATAGAAATTTAATTGTGTATCGGCGGCTAAGATTACCCCTTCTTCCCCATCATTTGTTTTTATACCCAGGATTGTGGTCATAATTGTATTTTTAGTGAGTAGTTTATATTTTTTGTTATTCTATAATAGTATAATAAATAAACCACAACATTTATATATTACATATGAAAATGTATTCATATGAGATGTAAATCATTTGATTTGTTTTTCCAGAACTTTGCTAACAAGACTAAACTAGATATTATCTTAGTTTTGAAAGATACTTCTTTGAGTGTAAATGAGATTGCCACTAAATTAGGAGAAGAACAAAGTAAGATTTCTCATAGTTTGAAAAAATTAATTCAATGTAATATTTTACGAGTAGAACAACAAGGTAAACAAAGGATTTATTCTTTGAATAAAGATACTGTTTTGCCAATGTTGAAATTAGTAGAGAAACATGTTAAAAATCATTGTCCTCAATGTACTAAGGAGTTGATATAAATGAGATTAAAAGAAATATATTTAGATAATGGAGCAACAACTAAAGTTGATCCAAAAGTAATGGAAAAGATGAACAAATATGCTTTAGAGAGCTATGGTAATGCTTCATCTAATCATAGTTTTGGTCAAGATGCTAAAGAAGCTTTGGAAGAAGCTCGCAGCGTGATTGCTAAGTCTATTGGAGCTCGTGCTGAAGAAGTAATTTTTACTTCGGGAGGAACTGAATCTAATAATTTGGCTTTGAAAGGGTTAGCTTGGGCTCAAAAAACAGCTGGGACCGGTAAAAATCAAATCATTACTACTAAGATTGAACATGATTGTGTGTTGGAAAGTTGTAAGTGGTTGGAGAAACAAGGGTTTGAAATTGTGTATTTGGATGTTGATCAGAATGGATTTGTTGATCCAGCTGGATTAGAAAAAGAGATTAGTGATAAGACTTTTGTGGTTTCGATAATTCATGGGAATAATGAAATTGGAACAATTCAAAATTTAGAAGAATTGGGAGCAGTTTGTAATGAGAAAGGAGTTGTATTTCACACAGATGCTTGTCAAAGTTATACTAAAACCGAAATCGATGTAGAAAAACAACATTTAAATTTGGTTACTTTAAATGCCCATAAGATTCATGGTCCGAAAGGAATTGGGGCTTTGTATGTTCGTAAAGACGTTAAGTTAATTCCTTGGCAACATGGTGGAGGACATGAATTTGGAAAACGATCTGGAACTGAGAATATTCCTGGAATTGTTGGTTTTGCCGAAGCAGTTAAATTGAGTAGTGGCAAACATGTTGAATATATGGCTAAATTAAGAGATAAGTTAGTAAAAGGGGTTTTAGAGATTGAAGGAAGTAAATTGAATGGTCCAAGTGTTGATGGAAAAAGATTATGTAACAATACTAATTTTTCTTTTACTCGAATAGAAGGGGAAGCACTAGGAGGTTATTTGGATCAACATTGGATTTGTAGTTCTACTGGTTCAGCTTGTTCTTCAAAATCATTAGAAGCAAGTCATGTGTTAAAAGCAATTGGGTTATCAGATGAACAAGCCCATGGTTCATTAAGGTTAACTTTGTCTCGCTTTAATACAGAAGAAGAAATTGATTATGCTTTGAAAATGATTCCTAAGTATGTTGAGAAGTTGAGGAAAATTTCACCATTAGGTCGGATTGTTGGAGCTGCTAAAAAATTAGTTGGGGGTTCAGAATGAGTTATACTCAAAAAGCAGTTGAGTATTTTAAAAATCCCAAATATGCAGGAGAGATGAAAGACTTTGATGCGGTTGGTGAAGTAGGGAATATTTCTTGTGGAGACATAATGCGGATTTATTTGAAGATTGAAAATGGTGTGGTAAAAGATATTCGATTTTTAACTTATGGTTGTGTAGGGGCAATATCTGCTTCTGAAGCAATGTGTAGGCTTGTTGTTGGTAAGAAATTAGATGATGCTTTAAAGGTAACTCATAAAGATATTGTTGAGGAGTTGGGTGGCTTGCCACAAATGAAAGTCCATTGTTCTGTTTTAGGTAGGGAAGCATTGCATAAAGCAGTTGAGAATTATAGGAAAAAAGAAAAACCATAAATTTCTTAGAAAAATTCATATAGTTCTAATCTATAACACAAGTTATAAAATGAAAACAATCTATATAACTTGTAAAGATGAAAAAGAATGTAAGGAAATTAGTCGAGAATTAGTTAATGGGAGATTAGCTGCTTGTGTTAATTATTTTCCGATTGATTCTGTTTTTCGTTGGAAAGGAAAGGTTAATGAATGTTCTGAGTTTGGAATGTTGATTAAAACTAAAAATTCATTGGTTGATGAAGTTGTTGATAAAATCAAAGAACTACATTCTTATGATGTTCCTTGTATTGAAGTGTTAGATGTTGTGGGAGGTAATTCTGACTTTTTAGATTGGGTGGAGAAAGAGACGAAATGATTTTGAATAATGGTGAATTGATTAGTCGGGAAGAGAAGTATTGTTATAATATTTTTTCTCAAGGTTTAGGATTAATGTTTTCGGGGAAGAGAAATTTGGTGATGGTGTTTGATAAGCCAAGAAAGATTAGTTTGCATAATTGCTTTGTATTTTTTCCGATTGATGTTTTGGTTTTGGATGTGGAGAAGAGAATTGTGGAGATTAAAAGAAATTTTAGGCCATTTACTTTTTGGAATTCTATTCATGAAGGAAAGTATGTGGTTGAGTTGGGTTTTAGTTCTGATTATAAAGAAGGAGATGTGTTGGAGTTTAATCATAAACTTCACTTTTAATGAATCTAGTCAAAGCAAAGATTACTCCTCTTTCGAAAGCTTCAGTTCTAGGAACATGGTTGTTAGTTAGAAAACCAATGGCTCCACTTTTTTGTTTAGTGTTATGATCTCCGATTATTTCATCCATTACAGGACCTAGTTCTTTGCCTTTTCTAATTTCTTTAGCTACTTTTTCAGGTAGTAAAGTTCCACCGCTGTTGCCTAACCCTATGTTTCCGTGTTTATCTATTGCAGATACCCAACCAGTTAGGAACATTCCATGATCCATTTCTTGACAATTACCTTCTAAACCAATTCCTAAATCTGCTTTGACTAATTCTAATGCATTTTTGGCTCTGGTGTTGGCTCCAATGATTGCTTCTTGATCTGATTTTGGCATTTCACTAATTCCAGAAGGAACGTTAACTGAAACCATTTCTGCTTCTGGCCATATTTTAGAAACAATGTTCTCAACCGCTTTTATCTTAACTGGATTTTTAGAACCAATGGCTATCTTCATACTATCAAAAAAGTAAAATTGTATTTAAAGATTTGGGGTTTGAAGAAATTATTTGTAAATTTTCTTACGATGACCAATCTTTACAACTAAAATTTTAATTTCTTTGTTATAAATTTTAATAATAATTCTATAATTGCCAGTCCGTAGTGCAAAACAAGAGGTTCCTACTATTTTTTTGGCGAAATAATGAGGCCGAATACGACATCTTTCAATTGTAGTTATAATTCTTTCTTGAATTTCTATCTCTAGTTTTTTCAATTGTTTTTTAGCTAGATCAGAAAAACTTATTGCATACATTGGGTGTCACCTATTTAAACCCAACTCTTTTTTTACTTCTTCTAATGTATGGAATTTACCTTCTTTGTATTCTTTCTCAGCTTGCTCAATTTCTTTTTTTGTTTCTTCAGATAATTCCATGGTATCTTCTATTAAATCCCAAATAACCTCTTCATAACTTTCATTATCAAACATCTTTCTGTTCTTTAATTCTTGTACTAATTCCGGACTAACTTGGATTGTTGTTGCCATAGTTAACTATAGAATGCTATAGTATATAAATATTTCGGTAATAAACCATGAATAAAATAAATAATAAAAAAAGAATAAGTTTAGGGGCACACCCGCAGTCGAAACAACCAAGCCTTACTAGTTTAACCTTAAGCACTTCTCGGATTTGCGACCCTCTGAACATGAAGATTGAACATTATGGCTGCTGCCGTCAGGCCCTGACCAGATTCTGAACAAGTCCATCCCAAAGGACAAACCGTCAGCAAAGATACTTAAGACCAGCAAAACAAGATTATCCCTTAATTGGGCTTCGGCTCCATCGTAAAGCTCGTTGATGGTCACAAGGGAGAGCTAACCCCCCAGCCTAGCTGGCCCTGCTTATTTAAGATTATATTTGAGTTGAGGGTTTTTAAATGTTTCTAAAACTTTTTTAAAATTTTTTAAACACAAAAAAATTGAAAATTTCTTGTGTCCAAGAAAAATCTTTGTTTTTCTCCGGACCCTAAAAATTTTTTATTTTTGTAGGGTTTTGGTTGTTTTTGTGAAGAAGAGGGAGATTTTATTTACTCTTTAAAGCAAAAATCTTGTAAATTAGTTTAGCCAAAGTATAAGCTTCTACGCGATAATTATTGGTAGGTGCAAATTCAACTACGTCTGCCCCAATTACTTCTTTGTTTTTAAAAATAATTTGTAGAATTTCAATTAGTTGGTTCCAATTTAATCCTCCTGGTTCTGGAGTACCAGTATTGTTGATAAAATCAAAAGCATCAACATCGATTGAAAGATAAACTTTTGATGAAAGGGAATCTAGTTTTTCAACCAAAATTTCTTTGTTGTAATCATAAGCTTTAATCAAATCAATATTTTGATTTTGATCAATTATATTTTTTTCATCGATATCCATTGAACGAATTCCAATTTCTAAGATTTGGTGTTTTCCAACTAATTTTTGAGCCACACAACGATGATTCAATTGAGAACCATTCCAAGAAAAAAACATATCTGGGTGGGCATCTAAGACAATTATAGAAACATCTTCTTCTAAATCAGTAGTCAAACCAATAGTAACGGCATGGTCTCCACCAATACCAAGAACAAATTTGTTTTTATTTTCTTTAACTACTTGGGAAACTTTTTGAATCATTTCTTCTGGTTCAATAGCCTGGATGGTTTCTAATTGTTCGATTCCATTTAAGAAAGGTTCAATATTAAATTGTTCATCATAATATTCTAGTTGGATTGATGCATCAATGATTTTTTCTGGGCCCAATTTTGCTCCTGATCCAGAAGTGACATTTTTTTCGTAAGCGATTGGTAGTATGATAAATTTTCCCTTTTTGTATTCTTCAGGTAGGTTCATCCAATAATTCATTTTGATAACCTCTCCAAGACCCCATATAATATTTTATCAAACTCTTGGGTAATTTTTACCTTTTCTTCAAAGCCTTGATCTAAGTATTCTTTAACTAATTCATACATCTTCGTTAAATTCACTTCACCAATTTTATTCTTAATTTCATCAGAGCAAGGGCCATATTCATCTATTACATTTTCCAAAGTATACAAAACAGCAGTAAATTTTGCTGTACGTAACCTACTTTTTTTCTCAATCCAACGATAAAGTGGTTCATCTTCTTTTTGAAGTTTTCTTCTAAAAGGTCTTCTTCCTTTAAGGTGATCTTTGTCAAATGAATCTTTAATAAAGTATGTGTCTGTAAGAAGAGTAAGCAAGTAGTCAATTTTGTCAACCCCTATTTCCTCAACATATTCTTTTTTTACATTTGGAACAGAAGAATAAGAAGGCCCTGTAACTTCCCAACCATAATCTTGCTCTAATTTTAAGATAGCTTCTTCATTTGTCAACGAATCAAGACTCATTCTACAACCTCTGTTTCTAATTTTGTTAAATCGCAGAAATCACTAGAGAAATTATACGCTCCGGCATTAAGAAAAACTAATTGGTCTCCAACTTGAGGATTATCTAAATAAGCCCGATACCGAAATAGATCCATAGAACAAGGAGTAATGCCTTTAACTACATAAGGAGTTCCATTTTTTAATTCATTTTCAATCTTCAGTTTAACTGGAACAACTAAAGCGTCTAGGTCAGAATTATAAACTGAAGCATTGATAACAATGTTGTAATTGTCAATTCCAATTATTGTTGTTATTAATTTTCCTGAAGGAGCAGCAATAAACCGACCAGGTTCAATCATCAATTTAATATTTTGATTATTTAACCAAGTTCTAAATTCTTTAATTTTATCATAAATATTAGAAAAAACCTTGGTGTTAGTATTGGCGTATTCTGAAGGAAGACCACCACCAATATTAACTAAATCAAGATATTGAAAATTGTGTTCTTCGATAATTTCTTGAAAATCATAAATTAAATTCCATTCGCTGAGATTTTGGGTTTTTCGATGAAAGTGAATCCCCAATTGATTAATTTTAGGATGTTTAGAAAGAGTTTTTATTTTTTGATTGACTACTTCTGAACTCATTCCAAAAACAAAATACCTCTCAGTACGAATCGAGTGTTCTTGGAGTTTTATTCTTAAAAATAAATTAATTTTGTGGTCGTGTTTTTCTAAATAATTTAACAAAGTGTTTAAATCAGATTCATTATCAACAATGAAGGTATTAATCTTTTGATCAATTAGTTTTTGAATTTCTGTTTCTTGCCAAGCTTGAGCTAAGAAGATTACTCTAGATAAATCATGAATATGTTTTAATTCATTTTGAAAATGGACGGAAAAAAAACAATTCGTGATAGGTTCTAATAATTTGGTTACTTCTTGGTTTGTTTTGGAACTATAAGATACAAAATCAGAAATTTGTTTAACTTGTTCATACTGTCGAAGAACTTTACTTTTACTAATTACAAATTTTGGTTTCATATGATTCCATCCGCAGTTAATTCTTCTAAAGCCTTAATCATTGCTAGGGGAAACATAATTGTAACATCTCCAATTACAGTAGCAATATCAGAATCTTCTTTTACTTTGCCCCAAGATTTAGCTTCGTTAGTGGTTGCTCCAGACATTGACCCTGAGGTTTTATGGGCAGTAGTCATATACACTGCATATTCAGCCCCTCCAGTTAAAAGAGTGCAAAGAATAGCATGGTGTTTACTAATAGATCCACCCAAAGCAATAACTGCTTTCTTATCATCATGAGTTGTGGTAAATAAAATATTACCAAAATCTTTCACTACATCCACAATAAAATCAGGGTGTTTTTGTTGAAACAAATATAAGTGAAATCCAAAAGAACCATCAGTAATTGCTGGACAAAAAATAGGTGTGTTGTTTTTGGCAGCTTGATAGAGAATTGAATTTTCGTCATTTAATAATAAACCAATTTCTCTTAGTAATTCGGAAACAGCCCAACGTTTTTGTTTTTGGTAAAGTTGTTTTAATATGGGCCCAATAAAATCTTCAAAATTCATATAGGCTTCATTGTTAATATTTAAATTTCCTACTCGATTAATTCCCTGTTCATTTAATTCTACATCATCAGCTTCAAAATTACTAATTTTGAATTGTTCTCCGCGGGCTTTCATAATATCTTCTTCAATACCACCAACAGTAGTAACGATGATGTCTGCCATTTTTAATTTAATTAGTTGGGCAAAAAAACCTCTTAAGCCAGAAGTAACCATGTTAGAAGTAAAAGTTAAGAATATTTTAGCAGAATTTTTTTTCATCTTAATAATAACATCGGCAGCTTTAGCTAATTCTACACTTTGAAAACCAACTTGTTGGTACTGAGTAATTAACTCTTGAACACTCATTCCTTTTTTCCAATTAAGATCTTTAACTTTCATTTTAAAAATTTGATAACAAAATAACTACTAGAACAAAACAATTAACTTCCACGTTTACGAACTAAAGACATGTTTAACTTAAAAAGAGGTGTTTTTTTAAAGGTTTTGTTAATTTATTTGAATTTAGAGATGTTTTTTTCTATACTGGTAAAAGGGAAAGGTCTTTTATTGGATACAAAGTTTAAATATCTTAAGAAAACATACATTTGAGTATTCCAGATCTCACAAAAATAAGCTAGATCTTTGTTTCTTTGATTGGTAAAAATAGTGATGATGAAATTTAATAAAGCCACAATTTGGATTGCTGCTTTCCAAATCCCCAATATAATTCCAGTAACAATTCCAACAATGATTCTCATAAAAGCTTCTTTTCGTTCTGACATTTTTGATCACCTTTTTTTCAAATTAAACTTTTTAATCTTACGATGTAAAGTTTCAGTTCTTATTTTTATTTTTTTAGCTGTTTGGGAGATGTTCCAAGAGTTTTCTTGTAAGGCATTATAAAGAAATTGTTTTTCAAATTCTCGTTCTGCTTCTTTCCAAGTGAATTCTTCTTTAGGAATAAATTTGGCAATGTTTTTAGAAAGATTTTTTACTTGTTCATAAATTTTCTCCATCTTTTTAGGTTGAATTATTTCTTCGTAATGTCCTAATGTTGTTCTTATTTGTTGACCAATAAAATCTTCTTGTTGTTTTTTTGGTTCAGAAGGTTTAGTTCTTAATTCTTTGATTTTAATTCCAAGATCTTTGATTGTTCGATGAATACTTCTACGATCAATGTTTAAGGTTTTGGCTAATTGAGAAATGTTGCCTTGATTAGCTTTTATTTCTTTTTTGAAAAATTCTTTTTTGAAGATTTTTTTAGCTTTAGGAAAATCAAGGTGTAAAGGAATGTAAATATTTAATCCTGGTTGTCTAAGTTTATCAGTGATATCTGCTTCGATTCTGGGAATGGAAATCCCTAAATGTCTTTCCATAGTT
>CAYSWQ010000015.1:0-18717 GCA_964434885.1 uncultured Methanosarcinales archaeon
ATAATACATCACCAAGATGTATTATACTGTGCCCTTAAAACGTGATACTACAAGTGTACTTTACTTCAATAAGGTTTTTATATTGATTGAGAAACTTGGCAAATATCAATGCAAGGAATAATTTTGGCTGCGGGAATGGGGAAAAGATTATTGCCACTAACTAAACATAAGCCCAAGGCTATGGTTAAAGTATTAGGTAAACCAATCTTAGAATATGTTATGGAAGGGTTGGCCAGGAAACAAATTTCTGAGATCATTATTGTAGTTGGTTATTGTAAAGATGCCATTATTAATTACTTTGGAGATAATTACAAAGGAGTTAGAATAACCTATGTCCATAATGATGATTACAATAAAACCAACAACATATATTCTTTGAAGTTGGGTCTTGAAAAAATCAAAGAAGATTTTATTCTTTGTGAAGGTGATGTGGTTTTTGAACCAAAGATGTTGGATTTTATTAAAGAAAACTCAAATAAGAATTTGGTTTTTGTTAGTAAATATCAATCGTATATGGATGGAACAGTAGTTAAATACAATAAGTCAAGTAAAAGAATAACAGAATTGATTACTGGCGCTAATCAAGGGGAATCTTACGACTATTCGGAAGCATATAAGACCATCAATTTATATTATTTAACTTATGATTTTTTGCAAAAACATTTCAAACCAACTTTGGAATTATATTTAACTAACCACGATATGAGTGGATACTATGAAATAATTTTGGGAGCATTATTGTATATGGACAATGAGGATCTTTATGCTTGTGAAATAGATAAATTAAAGTGGTTTGAAATAGATGACGCCAATGATATGGAAATGGCAGAATATATTTTTTCAAAGGATAAACTTAATTTGATAGATAAACAATATGGTGGTTATTGGAGATATGAATTCTTAGATTTTTGTTATTTGTTTAATTGTTACTTTCCAAATAAAAACTTCTACTCAAAATTGGGACATGATTTACCTCAGTTGATTAATAATTATCCTTCAGGACATGCCAAACTGAATAAAATGTTAGCTACGTGGTATAAAGAAGATAGCTTTCACCCAGACAATTTAATAATTGGGAATGGGACTTCGGAAATTATTCGAATAATAAACAAAACCATTGTTAAAAAAATTACTATCCCCCTCCCTACTTTTAACGAATATGAAAACAAACTGGATGAAAGTCAAATAAACTATTTCGTCTTACCCAAGGATAAGGGATTTCAATTAATAAAGGAAGACTTTGTAAAAAGTATAAAAGATTCGAATAGCAACGTGGCATTAATAATTAATCCCAACAATCCAACGGGAGGCATAATTACCAAACAAGAAATAGCTTGGATTTTAGAACAGATAACAGAAGTAGTAGTTATTGTTGATGAGTCTTTTATTGACTTTTCAGGTGACAGAGAAAAATATTCAGCTCAGGATTTAGTAAATGAATACCCCAATTTGGTGATTCTTAGGAGTATCAGTAAAGAGTTTGGAGTGCCAGGAATTAGATTGGGTTATATACTGACGGAAAATAAATTAGTTAAAAACACGATAATGAAAAATTTGCCAATTTGGAATATTAATTCTATTGCAGAGTACTTTATCGAAAATTTTGGTAATTATCAAAAGAGTTATGAAAAATCCATTCAGAAAATGATTGCAGATAGGAATGAGTTTCACCAAAATTTGAGCAAAATTAATTATTTGAAAATTTTGCCTTCTCATGCTAATTTCTTCTTTGGTGAGGTGGAAGGTTCGGCACAAATGTTGAAAGAAAAACTCTTCAGCGATTATAAAATACTGATTAAGAATTGCTCCAATAAAAAACCTCTAGAAAATGATAATTATGTTAGAATCTCATTAAAGAATAAAGAAGATAACAATAAACTAATAGCTGCCTTGATGTCCTTGAGAAAAAACCACCTAATTGAAACTCAACAAACTGAATGGAGATAAGAATTCGGCCAAAAATTTATTCCAATAATCTAAAATGCATCTCAAACTAAAGCTTTTTTTAACCAAACAAATACTGGATAATTGTGATGTACACCAGTCTTACTTAGTTCACTCTTTAGTTCCAGAAATAGAAGGCACCCCATCCATATTATCCAAAACTTATTCCAATACATTGAATAGTGTACCTAATTTTTTGGAAAGTATTTTAACCATTTTTTGTGGACAGAAAAGGATAATCGCCCAACAAGCCTATGAGTTTCAGAAATTAGTGAATAATCAGAAAGAATTTATGAACTTAATAAATGAACACCAAAACCAAATCGGTTTGGATGATCTCACAATAAATGACAATAAAGTAGATGCTGCATTGGCAATACTTAGTAATATATATTTTGAAAGTTTCACTCGTCCCATTCAATTTTTCTTACCTCATTCATCCGCTTGTTCTGGACAGTGGACTTTGTGGGAAAAAAACAACTATTTTGAATTATTAAATAGAATAAATGATAAAGAATTCATTTTTTTCTTTACCAAAAATGCCATGGAAAAAAAAAGCCTAACCATCAAATTTAAGCCAGAACATTTTCCCGAAATCGTAAGAAGAAGATTGATGAAAGATAATTCTCTAGGCAAAAAATTGGACAAAGAAGCTATGATCAAAGCATTAATCATTCGATTAGGTGAAATGGCTAAACCCAATATCAACTATGAAGTAATTGATTATTGTATTAGAAGTTTTTTCACTTATTTGGGTGTCAAAAAATATCTGAGAGTTGATCGTGAAATGGAATTCTTGAGAAGATTTGAAATAAAGGTGAAAGAGATTTTAAATGAGTAATTGGTGGATTTTTCTTTGTAAAGCTAGAATTCTTTTTTCTCCCTTTTCTGAGTCATTGATCCCTCTAACTAGATGGGTATTTTCCGAGTAACGGGCCCTGATGTCATTCATTCTAAGGTTAGGTCCGACGTAGTTAATACCACAGGACATATCTGCCAGCATAATTAAATCTGAAGCAAAAGGATAAATGCGGCCATGACAGAATTCTGTTTCTGTTAAGTCGAGGAAATCACCTGCTTCATGAAGCATTTTCAAGACAGTTTCTTCCCCTGGTTGATGGGGTTGAGCCAAGCTAGCCAAATCAGAACAACCATTATCTTTGAACAGTAAATAAGCCATATGTTCATGAGCATATTGGTAATTTTCTTTTAGCAAAAGTTTAGCTATATCATGACTTCCCCCAGCATATTCCATTTCTGGAGGACTGAAAGGTAAATCTCTTTGTTGGAAGTCTGGGTGTTTGTCAAGTAATTTTTGAGTTAAACCTGCAGCATATTCCCCAACCACCCAAGAATGTCGGTCAAAGAATAAAACATCTGTTACTTGGGGTCGAGCTCTTTTTTGATCTTCTTTAATCATAAACAGATATATTTTTCTGGCTTCGATGACATCAATATCTGTCCCTCTTTCTTTCCAAACAAATATAAAATTCTGAAATAAGTTCATGATTTCATCTGATACATCCAAGTATTTTTCTAAGGTTGAACGAATATTTAAATTTGCCATTTTCATTACTTTTTAATAATTACTCTTCTGCAAATAATGATATATAAGCCTTTCGGTGAAAGGTTTTTAAACCACTTCATTTCCTCAATTTCAAAGATGAAGATTGTGTATACATATATTTGCGGAGACATCTTACATGAAGGACATTTGGTGTATTTGGAAAATGCTAAATCTTTAGGGGATAAACTTATTGTGGGAGTACTGACGGATGAAGCAGTAATGGAAAAAAAGAAAAAGCCAATGATCTCTTTCAGAGAAAGATTAAGATTAACGAGATCTCTCCATTGTGTTGATTGTGCTGTTCCACAGAATGAATATGCACCACTTAATAACTTGAAGGCAATACAGCCAGATGTGCTAGTGGAAAGCACTAGTCACATTGGAAATCGTTATCTTAAAAAACTAAAAAAAGTATTTGGTGGCAGAATAATAATGTTGCCATATTACAAAGAACAATCAAGTACAGCTATAAAAAATAAAATTAATCAGTAAAGGTGGTGAGAAAATGAAGAATGAATTTTTGGTTAAAAAAAACAAAAAGAGGCTTTTGTCGTTAAAAAAGATTACAGGGAGTGTGATAGTGAGTTTGATATTTTTAAGTTTAATTTTATCTTTGACTGCTTGTCAAGCTACCCAAAATAAACCCGGCTCGACTATTGTAAATACTGGAAATAAATTGACCACGATCAATAATGGAGAAGGAATAAAAGAATTGAAGATGGGTCTTATTCCAGCTGATGATGCAGAAGAAATGTTAAGAAATTATGAGCCAGTGAGAAAATACTTGTCGACGCAATTGGGTATCCCGGTAAAAATTCAAGTTACTTCAGATTATACTGCAGCCATCGAAGCGATGAGGGCTAAACATATTGATATGGCTTGGTTCGGGCCTTTTTCCTATGTCATAGCTGCCAATGTTGCTGGAGCGGAAGCAATTGTCAATGGGGTAAAATCAAGCACAAGTAGTTCATCATATCGCTCCGTTATTGTAGCTAATGCGAATAGTGGGGTAAAAAGTTTGAATGACCTGAAAGGAAAAACTTTTGCCTTCGTTGATCCGGCTTCAACTTCTGGTAATTTGATACCAAGGAAAATGTTAATTGAGGCTGGGATTAACCCCGATAAAGATTTTAAAACGAGTTATTATGCAGGCACACATAATGCTGTTATGTACGCAGTTGCCAATGGGAAAGTTCAGGCCGGAGCCACCGGAGATAATGTGTATAACCGAATGGTTAAGGCTGGTGAAATTAATCCAAAAACCAATAAGATTATTTTCAGTTCACCTGATATTCCTGGATCACCAATTGCGGTACGAGGTGATTTACCTAAACTGATTAAGCTGAAGATTCAATTAGCCATGGTTAAAATGGATCAGCAGACAATCCACAAAGTTGGTGGATGGGGAGGGATTAGCAAATACAAAACAGTTCAAGACAGCGATTATGATGTAATAAGAAAAACGGCGAAGATTTTAGGAATGGATATTACTAAGGCAAAATCTGCCAAGAAGTAAATAAAATTTTTAAATCAGTAGTATCAACAAAATTTCCAATAAGATGATCAAGATACAAAATTTGACTCACACCTATAAAAACCGGAAAGAAAAAGCAATTGATGACCTTAATCTACATATTAATCCAGGAGAAAGAGTAGTAATCATTGGTTCCAGTGGTTCTGGTAAATCAACTCTACTTAAATGTATTAATAAGTTAATAGATCCTAATGTAGGAGATATTTTGATTAAGGAAGAAAATATTTTAAGATGTCCTATCAAAAAAGTAGAGAAATTAAGGGGAAAGATTGGAATGGTTTTTCAGAATTTCAATCTAATTGAGAGGGAGACAGTTTTGAAAAATGTTTTGAATGGAAGACTGAAGTATAATAGTTCATTGAGAACCCTTCTCGGAAGATTTTCTGAAGAAGATTATGCTGTAGTCAGAGAAAATTTGCAGACTGTTGGTTTAGAAGGCTATGAAAAAGAAAGAGTAAATAATTTAAGTGGAGGTCAGAAGCAAAGAGTAGCCATAGCGAGAGCTTTATCACAAAAACCAGACATAATTTTGGCAGACGAACCGGTTTCCAGCTTGGATCCCAAATTGATGAAAGAAATCATGGATTTGTTAAAAAAGATTTGTGATGAAAGTGGAATCACTCTCATAACTAGTCTACATTTTTTGGAATTTGCCAAACGTTATGGGTCTCGAATTATTGGATTGAAAGAAGGCCGAATTGTTTTTGATGGGGCACCAGCAGATTTGACCGAAAAAGATATTGTCGATATCTATGGGAAAACCAAAGACTGGTATCTGAATGGAAAAGCTGAGTTTTAAATATGAAGAAACAAAAAATAAAATTACCTGGCTGGAAATATCAAAGCTTTTTGATTGGAATAGTGGTGATATTAGTTTATTATTGGGCTTTGAGCGGAACAGATACCAGTCCAACAAATTTTGTTAAAGGAGTTCCTTTTATGATAGATTTTATCAGTCGTATGTTTCCCCCAGATATCAGCAATCTGGTACATTTCTTATTGAAAGCAGTGGAAACTTTGCAAATGGCTATTGTCGGTTCTAGCATTGGCGCTCTAATTGCCTTACCTTTGTCCTTTCTTGCTGCCAGAAACATTATGCCTAATAAAATGGTTTATCATACAATCAGAACGATCTTTGATTCCTTACGTGGAATTAATGAAATTGTTTGGGGCCTAATTTTTGTTTCTATGGTGGGATTAGGTCCATTTCCAGGAGTTTTGGCACTCTCTGCCCACGTGACTGGGGCATTAGGAAGGTATTTTTCTGAGTCAATCGAAACAGTAGATCCAGAGATAATTAAGGCAGTTATTTCTACCGGAGCCAATAAGATTCAAGTGATAACGAGAGGAATTTTCCCCCAGGTGAAGCCTTTGTTTATTAATTACAGTCTGTATTATCTAGAAAATAATTTTAGGGCTGCTACAGTACTAGGTTTGGTTGGCGCTGGAGGCATTGGGATGGAATTATTAACTAGTATGAGGCTGTTTAAGAACCAAGAAGTTTTGACTATCTTAATTATCATGATAGTAATGGTTACTATTATCGACCGATTTAGTGCCTATATCAGAAAGAAAGTAGTTAAAGTGGATTTTGTAGAATAGGGGATAATTACAAAGAGATTTTGCCTCACAACCAGGTTTTTTATAACTCTTTATTTCTAAATATTTATAAATCACTAACTCAAATACTCTAGATGGCAAAAATCCTAATAGTTTTGGGAATGGGAGGACATACTTCCCAGATTTTAAGACTGGTTGATTTAATTGGTCCTAATTTTAATTACGAATATATCGTGGGACATGATGATCAAACTTCGGTAAAAAAAATAAAATTTCCAGGGAAAGTATATACAATGATCAATCCTAGATTAATGAAAGATAAATCTTTGGTTAAAGTTTTTTTTAATATGTTTCCAGCAACTATTCGGGCCTGGAAAATTTTGCGAAAGTCTAAACCACATGCAATCGTTAGTGCTGGACCTTCGATGACTATCCCTTTGTTTTGGGTAGCTCGCATTTTGGGAATTAAAACCATTTTTATTGAATCTTGGGTGAGAGTCTATCATGGTTCACTAACTGGGAAGTTAGTTTATCCAGTTTCTAATTTATTTTTGGTGCAATGGCCGACGATGAAAAAAGTTTATCGGAAAGCTATTTTTAGTGGGAGATTATCATGACAGACGAGAAGAGAAGAAAAAAAATATTTGTAACTGTAGGAAATGGTAAATTTGAAACTTTGATTAAAGAAATTGATCGATTAAAAGGGACTGGTTTAATAACGGAAGAAGTGGTAATCCAATTAGGGCATGGGGAATATAAACCCAAAAACTGTCAGTGGTTTACTTTCGAATCACCATTAGATAAATATTACGAAGATGCAGATTTAATTATCAGTCATGGGGGGCCAGGAATTGTTTTTGAAATTTTACGTAGAGGAAAAAAATTGATTGCTGTACCTAACCGAGATCGAACTGACCCAAACCATCAAGTAGAATATTTAAGAGCTATGGCTCAAGAGACTTCGGCTTTGATTTATTGTGATCAAATTAAGTTATTGGAAAGTTGTTTGAAAAAAGCAGAAAACCATATTTTTGCACAATACAATCAACCAGAATGCAAAATGCATGATGTAGTGAAAGCTTATTTAAAACAAAATGTTCAATAAAATTATTCAAAAATTCACAAAAAAGCAAGGGGAAACTTCTTCCCACTTAATTAAGACTTTTTTTGTTTATGGTTTTTTCACTTTGGCAGTGTTGTTAAGTCGAGTGTTGATTGCTCGTTTTTATGGACAAGAATTTTTAGGAATCTTTACTTATTTCTTTAGTTTAGTTAGTTTAGTTTTTTTGTTTACTTCGTTTGGCTTACCAGAAGCAATTACTCAAACAATTATCAAAGATTCTTCCCGCTTGAAACAAGCACTAAAATATTATTTACCTTTAATTAGTTTAACTACTGTTCTCTTTGTAGTTTTAACTTTAATTATTACTAACTATTTTAATTTGAATCCGACATTAAAATATTTTGATGTTGCTGTAATTTTGTATTTAATAATTTATACTTTTTTTTATACAACTTATTCAATTTTACGTGGATTTAAAAAATTTGTAGCTGGTTCATTTTATTCATTGGTTGGTCGAGTTTTTTTCATAATTTTTATTCTTCTCTCTTTTTACTTCTCATTAAGTTCAATTTATATTCTGTTTGGAATATCGTTGTCAGTTTTGATTAGTGGTGTTATTTCACTTCCCCAAATAACTAAATTATTTGAAAAAACAAAATCCCATTGGAATCAGAAAAAATTCTTATACTTGGCCTTTTCATTATTCTTGATGCAAGTTGGGTTTTATTCTCTACGGTTTATTAGCGAGATTGTAATTGGATACTTAGTTGATTTTCAAAGTTTAGGTTTATATTCAGCTCATTCTTCAATTACCAATACAGTTCGTTTAGTAGCCTATGTTTTTCCAGTAGTGGTTTTGCCAATGGCAGCAATTAGTAAATTTAAACTGAGAACCTCATTGAAAAAAATTTTAGGAGTGTTGGTCCCTTTTGCATTATTAGTTTTAATGGCAGCTTATATTTTTGTTCCATTATTTTATGGGGCAGGATATAAATCTCAAAACCTGCCTTTGGCTTTAGTTTTTTCATCAACTTTGTTAGTGGTGTATTCTTATTTGAATTCTGTATTGGTGGGAGAAAATGTTTTTTCTAAAAAATATTTGAAAATTATTGGTTTCGATTTTATTCTTTCATTATTAGTTAACACTAGTTTAAATGTTTGGTTGATACTAAAATGGGGGATAATTGGGGCCCCAATTGCGACTGCAATTACAATAATCTTAAAAATATTATGGAATCTGTATGGGATTAAGCAAATGAGAAGAAGAAATAATTCAAAAAAACCATATTCAGTTAATAATAACAATAGGAATACCAATAATAAGAATAATTGACGATGAAATACAAAAAAGTTTTGTTTGTAATTCCTAAAGTTCAAGCTAGTTATGCTGCTAAGCTAGATCCACATTTAGGGGTAGCTTATTTAACTGCAGTTTTGCAGGAAAAGGGGATTGAAGTAGAAATATTTGATTTTGCCTTAGATTATCATTTTCGTGAATTAGTAGAAAAAGTTAATAAATTTAAACCAGATTTAATCGGAGTAACATTGTTTAGTTTTGATTTTGTTAATTCGTATCAGTTGATTGATAAGATTAAAACTTCGGGAATTCCGGTAGTTGTAGGAGGAGTGCATGTTTCTTCTACTAAAGAAGATGTACTGAAAAAGACTCAGGCAGATTATGCATTGTATGGGGAAGCAGAAAATTCCATCATTGAATTGTGTGAAGGTAAAGCCCTAGATAAAATTGGAGGCTTAATTTATCGTGCAGAAGGTAAAATTAAATTAAATCCACTTGCCCCTTTGCTACATGATTTAGATAAAATTCCTTTTCCGGCCTGGGATAAATTTGAATTAGAAAAATATACTTATCCCCAAGAAGGGAGGTTGCAAATTGCTACCTCTAGAGGATGTCCTTACAATTGTGTGTATTGTGCAGTTAAGCTTTCTATGGGCTTAGGTTTTAGGCCAAGGAGTCCAGAAAATGTAGTTTCGGAGATTGAATATTGGTATCGGCAAGGTTATAATTTTTTTGAGTTTGTAGATGACTGTTTCACCTTAGATATGGGTAGGGCTAAAACAATTTGTGATTTGATAGTCAAGAGAGGGCTGAAAATTAAGTGGAATTGTGCTAATGGAATTAGAGCTGATCGAGTGGACGAAGAATTGTTGTTGAAAATGAAAAAGGCTGGATGTGAATTTGTAGCCTATGGCTTAGAAACGGGTAGCGAGCGAGTATTAAAAAAAATAAAGAAAAGTATCACTTTGGAAAAATCTAAAGAAACTTTTGCTTTGACCAAAAAAGTGGGTTTGAAATTTGCCGTCAATTTTATTATTGGGTTACCAGGAGAAACTTATGAAGATGCCTTGAAATCTATTAAATTAGCGGAAGAAGTGCCGGCAGATTATGTTAATTTTTCTAATATGGTACCTTATCCTGGAACAGAAACTTATGAGTATATCAAGAAAAATGGTAAGTTCTTATTAGCAGAAGAAACTTACTTAACTGAATCCACTACAAAATTAGGAAATCCTGTTTTTGAAACTCCTGAATTCAGTTTTGTAGAAAGGAAAAAAGCATTAAAGAAAGGGCGCGGAGTAGCTAAAAAAATGCATTTACAATATCGATTGGGTAACAAAGTAGGTTTGTTAGCATATCAACTTGCTAGGTCTGACATTTTGTATAATTCTTTTCGCCGAGTAATTTCTGGTTCCACACAATTAAAGAAAATATACAATAAATTAAAAAAATGATAAATTATAAAAAATTATATTCTGGAGAACACCTGAAAAGAATTGATTCTCGGTGGACTTATGAGAAATGGAGTTATAGGTTTTCTTTTGAAACCAAGATGAAGTATATTGTTAAGTTATTGGAGAAAGTACCTAAACATTGTAAGATTTTAGATGCTGGTTGTGGTCAAGGGTTATTGGTGGAAGAATTTAAGCGAAGAGGTTATAATATTTGTGGGATTGATGCTTTTTATTCTTCTGAGTTATTTAGGGAGATTTGAAAAGAAACAAAGAATCCCAAATAAATACTCCAAGAATAAAATTTTATCTTTCATCCAAACCAATAATTTGGATATCACTCAATTAAAACGGATTGGAAATGATGGCTACTTAGCCTCACAAAAAAGGGAAAAATCTATTCTTTTGAAGTTAAAAGATTCGGAAGAGTTAGCTGAATTGATTGGAATCATTCTTGGTGATGGAGAAATAAAGAAAGATGGATCCATAAGAATATCTTTTGATCCAAAGAAAGATCGGGATTTTCTTTTCCGAAGAGTATTCTACTTAATCGACCATTTACTTAAAAACCAAATCAGATACGAAAGTTACAAAAGAATTTGTTTTGGAAACATGCCATTTATCAAATATTTGAAGTTTTATTGTAAATTAGAACCAGGAAGTAAATTTGAACATAATTGGGAAATTCCGAGTTGGTGTTTTGAAAAGAAAGAATATTTATCAGCAGTTTTAAGGGGGTTGTTTGATACAGATGGTTATTTTGGTTATTGTAATGGTTCAACCGAATTAATGTATGGTAGATTCTCAAGTAGATCTACAAAACTAGTTAAAAGTATGGAAAAAGCGTTAACTACATTAGGATTAAAACCATCGATTACACAATCAAAAGATCAGCAATATAGAGTAAGATTCCATTCAAAAGCCAACATACTAATTTTTTTTAAATTCGTGGGAACCTCTAACATCAAACACATTGTTAGATTCTTACTTTGGAGAATAAAAAGATATGAAGCCAAAATAGAAAAAGAAGGATTAAACAGATTAATTGGAATTCTTCAGGATTCGTTAGATTTAACTGTAGGAAAAATAAATTTACCTTTTTTGTGGAATTTAAACCAAGAATATTCGTTGTTAGAATTTATCACTAATGATGAAACATTTCTGGAAACCCAAAAACTACGAAAATCTTATAAATGGAGTTTATTATTGAGTGATATATCAAATGATTTGGGAGTTACCCTCACATCAAGATTATTAGCAACAACTGAAAGAAACTTAAGAAGGTGGCGCCAAGGGACAAGAACTCCCAAACACAACAAATTACCAAAAATATTAAAAATAGCTGAAGAAAATAAACTAAACTTAAATAGATATCAGATTTAAAATGGCTAAGCAAGTTGTTGAATCACTTGTACCTGGAGGAGCAGCGACAGCAAGTCCTCCCCTTGGTCCCTCTCTCGGGCCTTTAGGGGTAAACATTGGTGCAGTTGTAGCTGAAATAAACAAGAAAACTGCCTCTTTTAAAGGGATGCAAGTACCTATCAAAGTTATTGTAGATGATGAAACCAAAGAATTTTCTATTACTATTGGAACTCCACCGGCTAGTTCTTTGATTAAAAAAGAAGCTGGTTTGAAAAAAGGATCTTCTAATCCACTAGCAGATAAAGTAGCTGATTTGAAAATTGAGCAGATTATTAAAATCGCTAAGATGAAAGAAGATAATTTACTTGGAAAAGATTTGAAAAGTAAAATTAAAGAAATTATCGGGACTTGTCAATCAATGGGAATCAAAGTGGAAGGGGTTGATGCCCTTGATGCTGTTGGATTGGTAAATTCTGGTAAATTTGATCAGGAAATTAAAGAGGAGAAAACTGAACTTTCAGCTGAAGAATTAAAAGAATTAGAAGAAGAAAAGAAGAGAATGGCTGAAGAATTAGCAGAGAAAAGAGCAGAGTTTGAGAAAACAGCTAAAGAGATTATGGCTAAGATGGAAGGTAAGGAGAGTAACAAAATTAGGGCCAAATTATCAGAAGCAGAGATTCCTCAACCAATTATTGATGAATTAGTTCCACCAGAGAAGAAAGAAGAAGGGGCAGCGAAATAGTTTTTTTGGTGCAATGGCCGACGATGAAAAAAGTTTATCGGAAAGCTATTTTTAGTGGGAGATTATCATGACAGACGAGAAGAGAAGAAAAAAAATATTTGTAACTGTAGGAAATGGTAAATTTGAAACTTTGATTAAAGAAATTGATCGATTAAAAGGGACTGGTTTAATAACGGAAGAAGTGGTAATCCAATTAGGGCATGGGGAATATAAACCCAAAAACTGTCAGTGGTTTACTTTCGAATCACCATTAGATAAATATTACGAAGATGCAGATTTAATTATCAGTCATGGGGGGCCAGGAATTGTTTTTGAAATTTTACGTAGAGGAAAAAAATTGATTGCTGTACCTAACCGAGATCGAACTGACCCAAACCATCAAGTAGAATATTTAAGAGCTATGGCTCAAGAGACTTCGGCTTTGATTTATTGTGATCAAATTAAGTTATTGGAAAGTTGTTTGAAAAAAGCAGAAAACCATATTTTTGCACAATACAATCAACCAGAATGCAAAATGCATGATGTAGTGAAAGCTTATTTAAAACAAAATGTTCAATAAAATTATTCAAAAATTCACAAAAAAGCAAGGGGAAACTTCTTCCCACTTAATTAAGACTTTTTTTGTTTATGGTTTTTTCACTTTGGCAGTGTTGTTAAGTCGAGTGTTGATTGCTCGTTTTTATGGACAAGAATTTTTAGGAATCTTTACTTATTTCTTTAGTTTAGTTAGTTTAGTTTTTTTGTTTACTTCGTTTGGCTTACCAGAAGCAATTACTCAAACAATTATCAAAGATTCTTCCCGCTTGAAACAAGCACTAAAATATTATTTACCTTTAATTAGTTTAACTACTGTTCTCTTTGTAGTTTTAACTTTAATTATTACTAACTATTTTAATTTGAATCCGACATTAAAATATTTTGATGTTGCTGTAATTTTGTATTTAATAATTTATACTTTTTTTTATACAACTTATTCAATTTTACGTGGATTTAAAAAATTTGTAGCTGGTTCATTTTATTCATTGGTTGGTCGAGTTTTTTTCATAATTTTTATTCTTCTCTCTTTTTACTTCTCATTAAGTTCAATTTATATTCTGTTTGGAATATCGTTGTCAGTTTTGATTAGTGGTGTTATTTCACTTCCCCAAATAACTAAATTATTTGAAAAAACAAAATCCCATTGGAATCAGAAAAAATTCTTATACTTGGCCTTTTCATTATTCTTGATGCAAGTTGGGTTTTATTCTCTACGGTTTATTAGCGAGATTGTAATTGGATACTTAGTTGATTTTCAAAGTTTAGGTTTATATTCAGCTCATTCTTCAATTACCAATACAGTTCGTTTAGTAGCCTATGTTTTTCCAGTAGTGGTTTTGCCAATGGCAGCAATTAGTAAATTTAAACTGAGAACCTCATTGAAAAAAATTTTAGGAGTGTTGGTCCCTTTTGCATTATTAGTTTTAATGGCAGCTTATATTTTTGTTCCATTATTTTATGGGGCAGGATATAAATCTCAAAACCTGCCTTTGGCTTTAGTTTTTTCATCAACTTTGTTAGTGGTGTATTCTTATTTGAATTCTGTATTGGTGGGAGAAAATGTTTTTTCTAAAAAATATTTGAAAATTATTGGTTTCGATTTTATTCTTTCATTATTAGTTAACACTAGTTTAAATGTTTGGTTGATACTAAAATGGGGGATAATTGGGGCCCCAATTGCGACTGCAATTACAATAATCTTAAAAATATTATGGAATCTGTATGGGATTAAGCAAATGAGAAGAAGAAATAATTCAAAAAAACCATATTCAGTTAATAATAACAATAGGAATACCAATAATAAGAATAATTGACGATGAAATACAAAAAAGTTTTGTTTGTAATTCCTAAAGTTCAAGCTAGTTATGCTGCTAAGCTAGATCCACATTTAGGGGTAGCTTATTTAACTGCAGTTTTGCAGGAAAAGGGGATTGAAGTAGAAATATTTGATTTTGCCTTAGATTATCATTTTCGTGAATTAGTAGAAAAAGTTAATAAATTTAAACCAGATTTAATCGGAGTAACATTGTTTAGTTTTGATTTTGTTAATTCGTATCAGTTGATTGATAAGATTAAAACTTCGGGAATTCCGGTAGTTGTAGGAGGAGTGCATGTTTCTTCTACTAAAGAAGATGTACTGAAAAAGACTCAGGCAGATTATGCATTGTATGGGGAAGCAGAAAATTCCATCATTGAATTGTGTGAAGGTAAAGCCCTAGATAAAATTGGAGGCTTAATTTATCGTGCAGAAGGTAAAATTAAATTAAATCCACTTGCCCCTTTGCTACATGATTTAGATAAAATTCCTTTTCCGGCCTGGGATAAATTTGAATTAGAAAAATATACTTATCCCCAAGAAGGGAGGTTGCAAATTGCTACCTCTAGAGGATGTCCTTACAATTGTGTGTATTGTGCAGTTAAGCTTTCTATGGGCTTAGGTTTTAGGCCAAGGAGTCCAGAAAATGTAGTTTCGGAGATTGAATATTGGTATCGGCAAGGTTATAATTTTTTTGAGTTTGTAGATGACTGTTTCACCTTAGATATGGGTAGGGCTAAAACAATTTGTGATTTGATAGTCAAGAGAGGGCTGAAAATTAAGTGGAATTGTGCTAATGGAATTAGAGCTGATCGAGTGGACGAAGAATTGTTGTTGAAAATGAAAAAGGCTGGATGTGAATTTGTAGCCTATGGCTTAGAAACGGGTAGCGAGCGAGTATTAAAAAAAATAAAGAAAAGTATCACTTTGGAAAAATCTAAAGAAACTTTTGCTTTGACCAAAAAAGTGGGTTTGAAATTTGCCGTCAATTTTATTATTGGGTTACCAGGAGAAACTTATGAAGATGCCTTGAAATCTATTAAATTAGCGGAAGAAGTGCCGGCAGATTATGTTAATTTTTCTAATATGGTACCTTATCCTGGAACAGAAACTTATGAGTATATCAAGAAAAATGGTAAGTTCTTATTAGCAGAAGAAACTTACTTAACTGAATCCACTACAAAATTAGGAAATCCTGTTTTTGAAACTCCTGAATTCAGTTTTGTAGAAAGGAAAAAAGCATTAAAGAAAGGGCGCGGAGTAGCTAAAAAAATGCATTTACAATATCGATTGGGTAACAAAGTAGGTTTGTTAGCATATCAACTTGCTAGGTCTGACATTTTGTATAATTCTTTTCGCCGAGTAATTTCTGGTTCCACACAATTAAAGAAAATATACAATAAATTAAAAAAATGATAAATTATAAAAAATTATATTCTGGAGAACACCTGAAAAGAATTGATTCTCGGTGGACTTATGAGAAATGGAGTTATAGGTTTTCTTTTGAAACCAAGATGAAGTATATTGTTAAGTTATTGGAGAAAGTACCTAAACATTGTAAGATTTTAGATGCTGGTTGTGGTCAAGGGTTATTGGTGGAAGAATTTAAGCGAAGAGGTTATAATATTTGTGGGATTGATGCTTTTTATTCTTCTGAGTTATTTAGGGAGATTTGAAAAGAAACAAAGAATCCCAAATAAATACTCCAAGAATAAAATTTTATCTTTCATCCAAACCAATAATTTGGATATCACTCAATTAAAACGGATTGGAAATGATGGCTACTTAGCCTCACAAAAAAGGGAAAAATCTATTCTTTTGAAGTTAAAAGATTCGGAAGAGTTAGCTGAATTGATTGGAATCATTCTTGGTGATGGAGAAATAAAGAAAGATGGATCCATAAGAATATCTTTTGATCCAAAGAAAGATCGGGATTTTCTTTTCCGAAGAGTATTCTACTTAATCGACCATTTACTTAAAAACCAAATCAGATACGAAAGTTACAAAAGAATTTGTTTTGGAAACATGCCATTTATCAAATATTTGAAGTTTTATTGTAAATTAGAACCAGGAAGTAAATTTGAACATAATTGGGAAATTCCGAGTTGGTGTTTTGAAAAGAAAGAATATTTATCAGCAGTTTTAAGGGGGTTGTTTGATACAGATGGTTATTTTGGTTATTGTAATGGTTCAACCGAATTAATGTATGGTAGATTCTCAAGTAGATCTACAAAACTAGTTAAAAGTATGGAAAAAGCGTTAACTACATTAGGATTAAAACCATCGATTACACAATCAAAAGATCAGCAATATAGAGTAAGATTCCATTCAAAAGCCAACATACTAATTTTTTTTAAATTCGTGGGAACCTCTAACATCAAACACATTGTTAGATTCTTACTTTGGAGAATAAAAAGATATGAAGCCAAAATAGAAAAAGAAGGATTAAACAGATTAATTGGAATTCTTCAGGATTCGTTAGATTTAACTGTAGGAAAAATAAATTTACCTTTTTTGTGGAATTTAAACCAAGAATATTCGTTGTTAGAATTTATCACTAATGATGAAACATTTCTGGAAACCCAAAAACTACGAAAATCTTATAAATGGAGTTTATTATTGAGTGATATATCAAATGATTTGGGAGTTACCCTCACATCAAGATTATTAGCAACAACTGAAAGAAACTTAAGAAGGTGGCGCCAAGGGACAAGAACTCCCAAACACAACAAATTACCAAAAATATTAAAAATAGCTGAAGAAAATAAACTAAACTTAAATAGATATCAGATTTAAAATGGCTAAGCAAGTTGTTGAATCACTTGTACCTGGAGGAGCAGCGACAGCAAGTCCTCCCCTTGGTCCCTCTCTCGGGCCTTTAGGGGTAAACATTGGTGCAGTTGTAGCTGAAATAAACAAGAAAACTGCCTCTTTTAAAGGGATGCAAGTACCTATCAAAGTTATTGTAGATGATGAAACCAAAGAATTTTCTATTACTATTGGAACTCCACCGGCTAGTTCTTTGATTAAAAAAGAAGCTGGTTTGAAAAAAGGATCTTCTAATCCACTAGCAGATAAAGTAGCTGATTTGAAAATTGAGCAGATTATTAAAATCGCTAAGATGAAAGAAGATAATTTACTTGGAAAAGATTTGAAAAGTAAAATTAAAGAAATTATCGGGACTTGTCAATCAATGGGAATCAAAGTGGAAGGGGTTGATGCCCTTGATGCTGTTGGATTGGTAAATTCTGGTAAATTTGATCAGGAAATTAAAGAGGAGAAAACTGAACTTTCAGCTGAAGAATTAAAAGAATTAGAAGAAGAAAAGAAGAGAATGGCTGAAGAATTAGCAGAGAAAAGAGCAGAGTTTGAGAAAACAGCTAAAGAGATTATGGCTAAGATGGAAGGTAAGGAGAGTAACAAAATTAGGGCCAAATTATCAGAAGCAGAGATTCCTCAACCAATTATTGATGAATTAGTTCCACCAGAGAAGAAAGAAGAAGGGGCAGCGAAATAGTTTTTTAGTTTTTAATTAATTATTATTGTATTTCTTGTAAAATATTGGTGTTGGTTTGTATGTTTTCAAATAAGTTAAAAATAAGAATAATGTGTTTATCTCTTTAATCTTTCAATCTCTTTGATTTCTTCTTTTTTAACAGAAAGAAGTACTTGAGCCAATTTATTTAAAGTATCTCCTAGTTCTTTGGCTTTGTTAAGATTTTTCATTAAAAGAACAACGACAACAATAATCTCTACTAAAACAATAAATCCAATCATTGCTAAAGCAAAGACAACTTCAATCAACGGGATATCAATTCCAAAGACTAACATTTTGACCTCTTTTGTTTAGTTATTTTTTATTTAATTATAAATGTTTTGTTTAATTTATTTTAGCTGGTTAGCTTTTTTTCGGTGTTTAATTTTATCTATAATTTTGTGTTCCACGATAACAACTTCTTTTTCTACCCATCTGAATAAGAGTAAAGTTAAAATCATTCCAATAACTACAATAGCAGCAATAAGAGGGATTATCCACATCCCATAAACTTGAACTCCTGATTTGATCTTGGTAATTGTAGTAGTTGTTAATTTTTTAGTGTATGTGGAAATGGATTGGAAAAAAGAAGGGCCTTCTTTTTTTGTTGTTTTTACTGATTTAATTGTAAATGTGTCTTTGATTTCTGTTTTTGTTGGTGTTGTTTTGGGGAGAGAAGTTGCTTTACCGGCTAAGCTTTTTGTTTTTTTTGTTTCTTGTTTAATTGTTGAAGAAGTGGTTTTTTTGTTTTTATCTTTCCCCAAAGTTACTTCGAACTCATTCTTGACAATTGGTTGGTCTCCTTTGTAG
>CAYSWQ010000016.1:0-17386 GCA_964434885.1 uncultured Methanosarcinales archaeon
CGCCATTGATCTTATCTCTTTCACTATTGGCAGATTTTAAAGTTAAAGTACCAATTATGTTTCTTAGTGTTGTTCTCGCTAAATTAACAATTTGACGCTGATATAAATTAACTTGATATTGTGAAGCTTTAACACTTTCTTCATCTGCTTTTACTCTAAAATAAACTTGAGCATCAACTCGCGCATTTAAATTATCATTAGTAATAATTTCTTGTGGTTCAGCATCAACCATTTGTTCAGTAACATTAATTTTGTACATCTTTTCGATGATTGGAATAATCCAATGAAAACCTGGACCGCAGAATTTCTTATATTTACCTAATCTTTCTTTCAATCCTCTTTCAGTTGGTCTAATGATTCTGATTCCTGAAAAGAAAATTATTAAAGCTAAGAAAAGAACAATCTTTACCCAAGCTGGTAACATAAATATTGTTAATAAAATTCCCATACCTTATTTGTGAAGAAGTTGTTTATATTGTTTTTGGTTTATGGTTCTATTTGTTTTTTAATTAGAAATATTTTTAACGAACTATGAAAATAATTGAAGTTTTAGTTATATCAATATTATTATTTTATCTAGCTGGATGTGCAAATGAAAGAATATACTTGGTTCAAGAATCAGGTGGTTATAGTGGGACTGGTAGCAGTAATTCTTATGTTAATACTTATACAATACAAAATGGTAAAATCCTAAAGAGTGAAATCAAAGAACAAAATAGTTATCCAGCACCAAGATCGACAAAGGATTGTGTCAGCCAGTTTAACCCCCAACACAGTGATCCAAGTAAAAGATGCTGGGAAAAATGTAGATATTATGGTACAAAACAAGTAGGTAGTGAATTTATTAAATTTGATGACACAGAAACAAATAGTAGTTGTGTGAAAGGGGAATTTAATTGGAACGCTAAAGAGAAATATATTCACGAAATATTTGATGGGTACATGGTGCACAGACATTCTTTGTATCATTACTGGTCTAATCAATCTGTTGGTGTTTATAAGAACAAAAAAGGTTGTACCAAAGATGTTTGTTACAAAAATGGAAAATTAGTGTTGTTCGATATGCCTGGGAAAGGATATTATAAATGGGAAGTTAAAACTGCTGGGCTAGGTTTATTTGGATAAACTCTTTATTCCATTACCTTTAAAAACGAATTAAGGAAAGCAAACTTGTTGTTTCCAATATTAAAACCATGGTTTTTTTGTTCAGACTTTCTGTTTACACTCAAATATATAAACAAAAGTTCTTCCCTTGGATTTAAATTCATTTTTCAAATGGCAACCTTTTGTCCATTTCCACAACTCACTGTCTCGAGGAATTGGGGTATGATCTAAAAGAAACAGGGTACCTCCTCTTTGTGCGCTCAATTTCTTGATTTTTTCCATATACTCCCCATAGACTCCAGTATAATAATATTTCTCGTTTTTCCCTTTTAGATCCAAAAGATAATACCTATCTAAATAAAACAAGATTCCAATATTATTAACGTAAAATGGTTTGACAAATTCCCCCTTATTCTTTTCATAATAGTTTACAAAATCATGGATGGCCTCTCCTGGATCTGGATGGTTTACATGAAACAAGTATTCCTGAACAACAACAACATTAAAAGCAAATGAAAACCCAATCAAGATAGTTAAAATATATTTTCTAGTTTTTATATTTTTGAAAACAAAAAACAAGATAATTATGATAAATGAAATGATATAGGCAACCATTATAGATTTAAAAGAAAGGAAAAATAATGGTCCGGCACTGCCAGTATAAGAAAATAAAAAATCCCAATTGAAACTTAGTAATCTTGACAAGTAAACATCCATTAACCTTGGAACATATTCCAAAACCCCTTTGTTCAGCCAATTAAACAACATATAAGACAAAACAAAAACCAAACCCCCCACTAACCAATAATCGGTTTTCCATTTTATTCTACTCAAAAAATAACCCCCAACTAAAGACATAGGAACAATTAAATTAATAAAGTATACACTGAAATCTCCCAATATAGGTATAACGACAATATAAAATAGGAAAACGGTGAAAAACCAAACTAAAGGAAGTTTATTGCCTTTTTCTTTATACCCTTCTATTACGCCAATAGTAAATAAGCTTACCAGAAAAGGGGTTGACCAAAACAAAAACATACCAAAACCCATCAAAGAAAAACCAGGTGTTAGTCTTTTGCCAACATTTCCCACAACATTATCAACGATGGGCAAATTAGCCAGATGATTCAGTAAAGGAAAAATACTAAAAATTGCCCCTCCAATTAGTAAAATGGGAAGAAATGTCTTAATTTTATCAAAAAATAATTTCCAATCTCTTTTCTTAAGGATATCTAAAAACTCATAAATTCCCAATACCACTAGCATCAACATCGCACTTTCTCGCAATAAGAGGGCAATTCCCCAGATTAGTCCAGTAGCTATTAAGAAGAATTTTTTCCCAGTAGCTTTGTAATGAAAATAAACCATAAAAAAAACTAAATAAAGGAAAGCTAATACCAATGTACTACCGATCTGAAGTGAACCCAAGATGTGGTAAAATGAAAAACCAACAAGGGTGGTTGAAATTATGGCTGCTTTATCATTATTAAATAATTTCTTAGACAAAAAAAAGGTGAGAGTCAAATTTAACATTCCAAAAAAAACCATTAATCCCCTAAACTTCCAAATCTCTTCACCGAATGCAAAAGAAAACAATAGATTCGTCCAAGAGATCAAAGGAGGTTTAGTGGTTTGTGGATTCAACCAAAAATCTTGAGGATTATACCTACTCAAAAGATGGTCAACTTCATCATCATAAAGTGGGCTATTTAAACCTGCCATCCTAATAGTAAGAAAAGCAAAGAAAAGTAAGAAAAGCAAAACCACAATTTTTTTTTTATTCATTTTCCATCTTTATGCTCTTTGTAAAATTAATCCGATCTTTTTTCTCGTAAACAAAACTGGAACTTAATTTTGACTAAGAAGACAAATAATCTATTTATAAATCTTATCAAACTTAAAGACCAATGATTTGTAGAAAAAATTGATTATTTTTCAAAAACTACCATTATTTCAACACTCTTTTTGGAATTGCAAAATAATTTATAATCCCATTTGATGATCAAATCTCTAATTTTAACTAATGTTTTTGGCAATTCATAAAACACAGATTTTTTTATTTTTTCGGCATCCAAGCTCACTTTGTCTTGGTTTTTAGGATCATTTTTTACAAACCGAGACAATAAACTAGCCAGATAACTGTTTTCAAAAAAGCTAACTAACAAAAAAGGGAAACGCTGTCTTTTGATAACTTTCAAGCCAATTCTTTTTTCTAACAAATTATAGGTGTAAAGTCTCTCATGACCCCAACCCCAAATACCTATCTTGATTTTTGTGCCCATCCGATTTAAAACGTAATTAATTGGGTCGTAGAAAAATGGGAAATTCTTGATAGGAACTGTAACAATTAATTTCCCATTTTTCTTCAGAACTCTAGTTAATTCCTGAATTGCTAATTGATCACTTTTCAAATGTTCCAAAACCTCAGTACATAATATGCAATCAAAAAAGTTATCTGCAAAAGGTAACTTTTCAATGCTGCCCAAGTGGTAAGATACATTATCATCCGGATTGAGAATTTTGGCGATTTCAATGTCTCCTTTATTAATATCGATGGAGTGTAGTTGATTTGTTTTTTTCTTCAAATAGATATCAAAAAAACCATCCCCACATCCAGCATTTAGTATCCTTTCACATTCTTCAACCTCGTGAGTAACTAAATTCAGTCTAACGAAATAAGTGGGGGCCAATTCTTTCAATGACATTTTCTATTTGGTATTTTGATAAGAGAGATCATATTTTCAAAATGGTTTTAGCTCCAGCTAAAAGCCTCTTAATATCTTGAATGGAACGGATGGAAGTTACTTGTTGTAACAAAAACTTAGGTCTGAAATAAAACGAACTGTATGCTTTTTTATGTAATTCAACTAACTCACTTGAAGTCATTCCTTCAGGTACATAAAGAGGTGAATCCAAAAAATTGAACTCGGGAAACATACGATGCTTCCAGTATTCTTTGGTAAAATTATCTTGTTGACAAGCCCTGGCGTAATCTAAGGTTTTAGGTAAAGGTACCATCATTGTAAAGGTAGCAATTTCTGGGTCGAGCTCCTTCGCGAATTTTATCGTATCTAAGATAGTGTTAGGGGTATCTCCCCATAAACCTACCATAAAATAACCCCTTATTGGAATCTTTGCTTTCTTGGTAACTGTAATTGCTTTTCTAACCAAGTCTTTCGTTATTCCTTTGTTCATTTTCTTCAATACTTCATCATTACCAGATTCAATACCATAAGCAATAAAGTTGCAACCATTTGCTTTCATGGTTCTTAATAAGTCTAAATCTACCCGGTCAACTCGACTAGAACAAGACCAAGTGAGATTGAGGTTTTCCTGTTTGAGAAGGTGGCAAAATTCAATTACTCTTTCTCGAAATAAGGTAAAGGTCTCATCCCAAATAGATAGCTCTTCAATCCCATATTCTTTAATTAAATATTTAATCTCTGCCATGACTCGATCTAAACTGAAATTCCTGACTTTATGCCCCGTGATATCTTTACTGCAGTAACTACATTGATAAGGGCATCCACGACTAGTTAAAATGGCCATGTCTTTTCTGGCACTGCTTTTCCTAGCTTCACTGCTTTTGTAAAGCTCCCAATTAAACAAGTGTCGGGCCGGGAAAGGTAAAAGATTAATATTTTCAATATTCTTTCTAGGACCATTGAACAGTACTTTTCCCGATTGATCACGATAATAAATACCTAAGATTGTACTCATATCTGAGTCTTGATTGTCTAGCTTCTGACAAAGTTCTGCCGTAGTAATTTCTCCTTCCCCTACAACCACATAATCAATAAATGGTTTTTCCATTGCTTCCAAAGGTAGAGCAGTGGCATGACAACCACCAAAAACGAGCGGCTTATCTGGAAGTTTTTGTTTCAAAAATTGAGCAAATTCGTAGGCTCTTAAAACAAAACTAGTAAGAGTGTGAATTCCTAACAAATCATATTCTTCAGCTAACTTGCTGATCTCTTCCCAACTGTCTTTTTCCACAAATCCGTCCCAAATCTTAACTTCGTGACCTTCCTGCTCTAAATAGGCAGCTAAATAACCCAAACCCAAAGGAGGAATTCTACTGGCAGTTTGTTTGGCACTGTCAGTAAAAAGTTCTTCTTCTTTCATTGGTGGATTCATCAAAAGGACTTTCATTTTTTGATCTCCGGTTTCATCGTATTATCTAATCTTTCGGAGTTTGGTTTTAAGATTTAGTAAGTAAGGGATTATGCTTAACTCAGTTCGAAATCTTAAGGCAGATTTTGCTCCCTCACTCCAAATCACAGGTATTTCCTTGATTTTGTATTTTTTCTTCTGGGCAATTAATAACAATTCCGTATCCCAAGTCATTTTTCTCTTTAATTGATAATCGTAACCAAGATAGCGTAGTAAATCTACTATCACATCTTTTCGAAATGCTTTGAAGCCGCACTCATGATCATTAATTTTGGAATTAAAGTATAATTTCACAAAATGTTTGTAACAAAAACTAATTAATCTTCGAGATAGTAAGCGTTTGGCAACAGTACCATCTATATGTCGGCTACCAGTAGCAATATCGTATCCAGCCTCAACCATTTGGATCAAAGTTGGAATGTTCTTCAAGTCGGTTGCTAAATCAGCATCCATAAACATAACAATATCACCATTTGCTTTTTTGAACGATTCTGCTAGGTTTTCCCTACGGCTCGGTCCGTTTTCATAACGTAAATGCGTCAAGTTTGGAAAACCTTCAACTACGTTGTTAACTAAATGGGGTGTCTGATCTGTGGAAGAATCATCAACAAAAAAAACTTCAAAGTCCCAATGCAAATCCCCAATAACATTCATGACTTTTGTTAAGTTTTCTTCAATAATTTTTTCCTCATTATAACCTGGAATAAACAAAGAAACTAAAGTCATTTTTAAATTGCCCCTTTAAAATAATCTATAGTTTTACTTAGACCTTCTTCTACTGAAACTAAAGGTGCCCAATTTAATTTTTCATTAGCTAAACTAATGTCTGGTCTCCTTCTTGTTGGATCATCTTTTGGTAATTCCTTAAAAATTATTTGGCTAGAACTCCCGGTAGTCGCAAGAATTTTTTTTGCTAATTCTAACATGCTAATTTCATGGGGGTTGCCCAAATTAACAGGTCCAATAAAATTTTCTTGTTCCATCATTCTAATCATCCCTTCAATCAAATCTGAAACATATTGGAAGCTCCTGGTTTGATTTCCACTCCCATATATTGTAATCGGCTCATTTCTTAATGCTTGGGTAATAAAATTAGATACAACCCGACCATCATCAAGAGCCATCCTAGGTCCATAAGTATTGAAAATTCTTACAATTCGGATATCCACTTTATTCTGTCGATGATAATCCATACATGACGCTTCTGCTACCCTCTTGCCTTCATCATAACAACTCCTTATCCCAATGGGATTGACATTCCCCCAGTGGTGTTCTTGTTGGGGGTGTTCCAAAGGATCACCATAAACTTCGGATGTTGAAGCTTGAAGAATTCTTGCTTTTGTTCTTTTAGCAAGACCAAGCATATTCAACATACCAAAAGTATTACATTTGATAGTTTTGATTGGATTATATTGGTAATGTACTGGAGAAGCAGGACAAGCAAGATTATATATTTGATCAATTTCAATAAATAAAGGTCGAGTAATATCATGTCGAAGAATCTCAAAATTGGGGTTGTTTTTTAAATGTTTAATATTGTCTATTGCACCAGTAAAGAAATTATCTACGCAAATAACATGGTTTCCTCTGTTTAATAATTCTCCACATAAATGACTACCTATAAAACCAGCCCCCCCTGTTACAAGGACATTCTTCCTACTTTTTTGCATAATCAACAAACCTCCTCACCCTTTTTAAATTTTAAGTAAAATTAACTACTATTTTTTTCTTGACTCTTCTTAAATAAGAAAATAACTGGCATTTTCCTTTTACCTTGTTGAGTATTAACTTCTCTTTCAACTACTTTGACTAATTGGAAACCTAAACTCTGAAAATAATTTAAACTGTTCTGTGTGATTGGAAAATACCATTTTGGTTGGGTGTACTCCCAAATATCAATTTCTAAATAGACATCGCTTTTTTGTAATAATTTTTTTAAGTCCTCTTCGAAATACTTTTTTCCTTTTACTGGGTCTTCTGGATCATATCTGCAATCTCTCTTTGAACAATTATTATCTCTTCCTTGATATCTCAAAGCTCTTAAATACCATAAACTTCCCGTCTTATTAGCTATTGGGTAATCTGGTGGACCCCCATATTCTCTTTCAATAAAAGGTCTTTGCATTCTTGGAGAACCAACAAAAATAGGCGTTCCATCGGGAACATTTTCTTTTAACCATCTTCCTGCTTCGACATGTCCTGCATAACTATTTGACTTAGAACTAGTCAAAGAATCACCAATGGTGTAAAAATTCCAACAAACAAAAACTGCAAAAATAAGAACTGCTCCTTTCCCAACATAATTTCTTATTTTTTTCTGACCAATAAACAAAATTAAATACTTACTAAATTCTATTAAACCAAATGTAGCCAATATAATTCCCATTGGAAGTAGAGGTAAAATATACCTATCTTCTGGCATCCGAACTATCAATTCAAATGCAACCCAATAGAATATAAAAAAAACTAAATTTAGGTAGTACTCTTTTTTTTTATATACAATAATAAATAGTATTCCTAAAACTATTGGTATTAGTAGGTACCAAGAAAAAATCCAGACAAAATGATTAGTTGCATTTAAGCCAGGGTCATTTAAACCATCCAAACGTATCCATTCATTCAAATACTTTTTCAAAAAACGACCACCAAAAACCAAACTTCCTAAAACAATAGAAGAAACAGGAACTAACCAAGAAACCAAGATTGCTTTGCTTTTAATTATCTCTTTTCTTTTAAAAATGACTAAATAAATTAAAAAAGCTGTAAAGAAAATTATACTTTGTCTCTTTGTTAAAAATAATCCCAAAAATACAAGTGCCGAACCAAATCCCCAAAATAAATTTTTTTTCTTTTCTAATTTGACTAAGCAATATAATACAATAACAACCATAGCAACTAAAGGCCCATCTGCTAGCAATCTTACACCATAAAACCAGAACAAATGATGGAAAGCAAGCAAAGCAGCTGCAATTAAACCAGTGAATTTATTTTTTAACTCATAACCAAGAAGATACATAAAAATAATACTAGTTATTCCAAATAGAACTGCAGTGATTTTTCCAGCAACTAAAAAATCTCTAGTGAATGTATAAAATAATACCGTCAAAGTTTGAATAGTGGCATAATCTCCCATTAAATACTCACTAGTGAAAATATAAAATGGATCTTTGGTGGCTTTAATGGTAAACCATAAATGAACTGCTGCATCATTCCAAATACTTTCTTGACCAATATATTTTAAACGGATTAAAAAAGCTAAAAATAAAACCACTAGAAAAAGAATATTGTATTTATTTTTAAAAAAAGAAATGGTTTTCTCTTTGAAAGTATTATTCTTAGAACTTCTTTCTTTCTTTTCTTTCACTTCTTTTTCTTCTTCTTCCAATTAAACCACCAAACAATGATTTAATCCCCCATAATCTTTATAAACTTTATCAAACTCGAATAAGCAAATACAAAATCTAACATAAGGATAAAAATTAGAAAAAATGAAACCTAAAAAATCAATAAGTGTAATTTTCAGGTACTGGCTGGTTAAAAAATATCCAAAAGTAGCTATATGGATATGGAACAAACATAAAGGCGAGTGCAGGAATTGTGGTAGTTGTTGTTTTATTGCAGGGCAAAATTGTCCATATCGTAAAGACTCAAAATGTATGGTTCATATCAACAGACCATTATCTTGTAAAGTAACTCCTTTTCCCTTTGATTTATGGTTTGACAAAAGATACAAAGATTGTGGAGTATACTACTTCAAGAAACCAAAAAGAAAAGATCTAAAAGGTGAATTAAAATGAATGTAGAAATAAAGGAAGAGATTGTAGAAAAATTGAAAGAAAGGGTTGAAAGAGATGATAAATTTGGAGATGTAGAAGAATATGTAAATTATATCTTAAACCAGATAGTTGAAAGACTAAAAAGGGAAACCAAGGAAGAACCTGCTTATTCCAAAGAAGATGCAGAAAAAATCAAGGAAAAACTAAAAGACTTGGGTTATTTGGATTAAAAGTAAAATTGAAATTTTGAAGGAAAATGAAGAATGTTATAATGATTCTACTTGATGGAACAAGACCAGATAGGATTAACTTGTCTAAAGAATTATCCTCAATTGTTAAACAAGGTGTATATTTTCCCAATATGATTACTGCTGCCCCCTACACCATCGCATCTAATCATGCCACCTTATCAGGAATTTATCCAAATAGAAATGGTGTTAATGCATATCATTGCATGTTTAAATTTAAAAAAAACCTTTGCAAAACATTACCAGAGTATCTTAAAGAAAAAAATTACCAAACTATAGCAGATGTTGGAAATGATTCTGTTATTCCCCATCAAGGATTCAATGAAATCTCAGTTTATGATGTGCATAAAGATGATTTGATCAAAAGGCATAAAAAAATAATCAAAAATATTTCTAAAAGAAAACCTTTCTTCATATTCTACCATTATGATAAAATAGTTGCTAACCTAATAATCGATGTGGCAAAAAAATACACTGATTTTTCGGAAGAATATTTTAATAACAAGGAGAAAAATATCCAAAGATACAATCGTTATTTTACAGAGGCAGGAATTTATGCAAAGGCCCTATTAGACTTTCTTAAATCTGAAGAACTTCTAGAAGATACCATCGTGATCTTTTTTTCAGACCACGGAATTAGTAATGGAGAGAGAAGAGGTGAGAAAATGTATGGTAGTTTTTTATATGACTACACAATTAAAGTTTTTTCAATAATATTATCTCAGGAAGAAACTAGTAAAACTGTGATCCATCAAACCAGAACCATAGATCTCATGCCCACTATTTTGGATTTATTGAATATCCCTTTAGATCATAACTTTGAAAAAGTTCAAGGAGAAAGCTTAATCCCATTAATAAAAAATGAGGAAGAAAAAAGTAGAATTGCTTTTTGTGAAACAGGGGGTTTGAAAGGGCCTTGGCCTTCCCCCAATAAACCCAATGTAAAGGCAATTAGAACAGAGAATTGGAAATTAATCTATAATCTTACCCCTAATACTAAAGAATTATATAACTTAAAAAATGATCCTTCAGAAAAGAACAATCTTATAGGCAAAGGATTTACTAAAGAGCGAGAATTGTGGGACCTTTTAAAAAAGGAAGATGAAATAGAATGGATTCCTGAACAGATCTAACTAATAATTAACTTTATAAAGCTAATAAAAAGTAATAAATTAATTGACAAGATAAGTGAAAGAAAGTTTGATAAAAAATATGAGATTATTTTCATTCATTAAAAAAAGAATTGAGAGAAGTTCTTTAAAAGAATTTTTGTTAAAAATAATTCAAATTAATGTAGTTTATGCGTTCTATTCAAAACTTTATTTTAATAAAGCAAAAAATGTTGTTCCTCCAACACTTAAGCCAAAAGCAATTTTTGTTGAAACTTTTAATGTTTGTAATGCCAGATGCACTATGTGCCCATATCTAAAAATGACAAGACAAAAGGTAAGGATGGATATAGATCTTTTTTGTAAAATTATAGATGATGCTGAAAGGGAAGGAATTAAAAGAGTAGGATTACACTTTTATAATGAACCTTTAATGGATTCGCATCTCTTCAAAAAAATAGCTTATGTTAAAAAGAAAGGTTTAGACGTTTTGTTTTTTTCCAATGGCTCATTAATGGACAAAGAAATTGCTGGCAAAATTTTGTCATCTCAAGTTGATGAAATTTACTTTAGTGTGGATGGTGCGAGCAAGAAAACTTATGAAAAAATACGAGTTGGATTAAATTATGAGAAAACCAGGGAAAATATTAGGTATTTAAAAAAAGAGCGAGATAGAAAAAATCTAAAGAAACCAAAAATGTACATTAATTTCGTAATCCAAAAATCTAATCTTTCTGAACAGGTTTCTCTTCTGGAATCCTGGAATTCTTTTGTGGACAAAATAAATTGGGGTTACATCGATAATAGAAACGACCATAAAAAATGGAGACAAAAGAAATTAAAGCCTTTCCCTTGTAGGAGATTGTGGGATGGATTACAAGTAATGAGTGATGGACGCGTTGCTCTTTGTTGTGTTGATTATAATGGTCAAGTAATTATTGGAGACTTAAAAAAACAAACAATTTCAGATATTTGGCAAGGACAAATTTTTACTAAAATTAAAGAGTTACATTTAAATGGGCAAGGAGATAAAATTGGTTTGTGCAAAAATTGTTCTCAGTTATACGAAGAAAGTGCTTTTTCTTGGTGGTTTGAAAGAGATATAACTTTATGAACTTGTCAAATTAAATCTGACACCACTAGTGAACATACTAGTGGAAAAATAAGATTTTAATTACTTGGCTTCATTTTTAATGCTTTGTAATATCCAGATTTAACAATCATCCATTTCTTTAAAAAGTTTTTTTTGTTATTACTAGACAAAAAATCACCAACAGTTTGTTTTAATTTATTACTAGAATAAACTTTTCCAAACTCAAAATAATTATTTAGTTCTTTTGCAGTTAAATTCTTATTTGTAAAATAGGAGTGGAATTGGTCAAAGTTATTCCAATCAACCTTTTCTTCATCAATAACTCCTTTTTCTACAGCTTCTTGCCACAATACTGAATGAGGATAAGGAGTCAACATAAAAAAAGAGGCCCGGTATAAATTTAATCTTCTAGCTAGTTTTATTGTTTTGACAATAGTTTGTGGAGTATCATTAGGAAATCCAACAATAAAATTCCCCCTTACTTTGATTCCAGCCTCTTTGGCTAATTTAACTGCGTTTTCGATTTGAGGAATTGTAATTTGTTTTTTAATATCACGTAATATGCCCTCATCCCCGCTTTCAATACCAAAAGCTATTAATTCACATCCTGCAGTTTTTAGTTTTTTATACATTTCAAGATTAGCTGAATCAACTCTCCCTTGAATTATGAATTTGAGTTTAAGATTTGTTTCTTTAAGAGCATCACAAAATTGAATAACCCTGTTAGCATTAATTGTAAAATTATCATCAATAAACTGAAAATATTTAACACCATACTTCTTGTTAACTAATTTTATTTCTTGAATAATGTTATCTATTGAACGGAAATTTATCTTTTTAAATGAATGATGGTTTTTACTATTGTAACAGTAAGTACAAGAAAAAGGACATCCCCTAGAACTAAGGATATTTGAAAATTTTTGTCCTGTCGAAAGTGAACGATAACGATTCAAAGAAAGTAATCCTCTTGCGGGAAAAGGTATATCATCTAAATTCTTGATAGGCTGACGAGGAGGATTTAATTTAATTTCACCTGCTTCTCTATAAGCAATACCATTAATGCCCACATAAGGGCCTTTTTTCTGTATTGCATCAACAAGTTCTAAGATAGTTTCTTCTCCTTCCCCATAAACTAAAAAATCAGCAGGAGATTCTTTTAAAGCTCTTTTGGGCATAGAAGATGGATGTTTACCCCCAATAATTATTTTAAGATCTAATTCATTTTTTATATCTTTTATTATCCTATTTGCACCAGAGAAAGAAGGAGTAGTACAAGAGACTCCCACGATATCACAATTAAATTTTTTACATAATTTAACAATCTTATTTTTACTATATCCCTCAACATCAAAATCTTTAATTATTACTTTGTGATCATGATTCATTAATATGGAGGCGAGATAAGCAATACTTAATGGTTCTTGACCAAACATTAAAGGATTTTTAAATCTCTGAAGATTTGTTGATGCATTAATTAAGATGATGTTCATATGTTTACCATTAATTTTTTATTTTTCGTTGGTAGTGCAGTATTTATAAATCTTATTTAACATTGTACTTTCTCAGTATATTTAAATACTTCTAATATAACCGAATACAAAATATGGTGGTTTAAGTTCATGATAATATTAAATCATTTGTTTCATTACCTTTAAAAACAAATTATCTAAAGCAAAGTAGATGAATATATGTTATGTTAATCCAACCAATAATATTCGGAGACCGATTGCAGAATTATCTAATATTTTAGCTAAAGAAGGACATAAAATTACAATCATGTATCCAGAAAGTAAAGCTTGTCCAACTAAAAACTGGGTGGCTAATGAAGCAATTAAAAATGGCTTGATTAAGTTAGTGCCAATCAAATCTTGGTATTTCGCACCATTAAGATATTCTTTTCCTAATTTATTGCAATTGATTAAAGAGACTAAGAAAATTTATCGGAGCAATCACAAAGTTCATATTTGGGAGTATTATTATCCTCTGTCAATAGTTCCAATCTTATTAAGTATGTTTAGCAAAAAAAAGAGAGGAAAAACCATCCTCACTACTGATGGTTTTGTTGGTTATTCTTATTTACCTAAAGAACCAAAATGGTTAGTTCCAGCATTTAAGATTTATACTTGGTGTTTTGGTCGTTGGTTATTTAAAATTCCGAGAACACTTACAACTTATGGAAAAGCCATGGTTCCTTTTGCCAGAAAAACAAGATTCAGTTTAAATAAACTAAATGTTATTTCTACAGGAATTCATTTGGAAAGATTTCAAAATGTTGATTCCGATAAAGTTAATGATTTGAAAAAGGAATTCAAAATTGATGAAGATGAGAAAGTAATTTTGTTTGTGGGAATGTTAACCGAAAGAAAAGGTATTAATCAAGTTATTGCAGTTAGTAAAAGATTATTACAAGAAGGACATCAGATTAAAACAATATTGGTTGGTGATGCTCATGGGGATAATATCTACCAAAAATTAGTTGATTCTAAATATAAAGAAAAAATTATCTTTGCTGGGGGAAGAAAAGAAATTCCAGAATTTATGAAATTGGGAGATATCTTGTTTTTGCCTTCAGAAGGGGAAGGTTTACCTGGGGTAGTAATGGAAGCAATGGCTTCTGGATTGCCAATAGTGGCAACTAAAGAAGGTTGTACTCCAGATTTGATTGAAGATGGGAAAGAAGGTTTTTTGATAGAAATGAATAATCGAAAAGAAGGTTATTATTTTGCTTTGAAGACATTGTTGGAGGATATTGAATTGAGGAAAAGCTTCGCTAAGAAAGGGTTAGAAAAGATTAAGAATTTTGAATGGGGAAGAGTGAAAGAAAAATATACTAAATTATATACTAATTCAAAGTAACGTCCATCTCTTGTAAAATATCTTTAAGATTATCCAAAAAAGAAATGATGTCTTTCTCATTAATATCTCCCATCACAGATAATCTAAATGAATTCATTTTTCCAATTTTTCCAGGATAAATAGTAAATCCTTTAGTATAAAGTTTATTATGTAACTGATTAAAATCAAAGTTTGGTGATGTGGGATAAAGAATAGTGATCAAAATCTTAGATTCTTCTTCTCTTTTTGTCAGAATTTTTAGACCTATCTCTTTAATCCCTTCTCTTAAAATTTGCCAATTTTTTGTATAACGAACAACTCTATTTTGATACCCTTCTACTAAAAACTCTTCAATTGCTTTCTTTAAAGCATATAATGTTTGTACTGGTGGAGTAAATCTCATCTGGTTTTTATTAATAAAGTATTCATATTGGTCGTACAAACTTAAATAGAATGATCGACGCGGGTAATGTTGGATTTTCTCTAGTTCTGTTTTTTTACAGATAACAAAACAGACTCCAGCCATCCCTTGAATACATTTGTTAGAAGTAGACATCATAAAATCAATATTAAAATCATTAATATTAAGAGGTACTCCAGCAAAACTTGAAATCGTGTCAACAATGAATAATTTATTGTAATTTTTTACTATTTTTCCAACTTCTTTAATGGGATTAAGTAATCCAGTTGTGGTTTCATGATGAATCATGGCAACACAAACAATTTCTGAATCTAACTTTAATTGTTCTTCTATCAGATGTAAATCAGGTAAGCTATCCCACTCAAACTTCAATTCAATACATTCAATTTGATAAGCACGAGCAATTTTAGCAATTCTTTCCCCATAGGCCCCATTATTAATCACTAGAATTTTCTTGCCAGATGGAACAACTGAATTAATGGTGGCATCCATTGCAGCAGTGCCAGATCCCCCAAATAAAACACAAGCATATTGTTCGTCTCCCCCTGCAATTTGGATTAAATCATTTGAAATAGAATGCATTAACTCCCCAAATTCTTTTTCTCGTGGACAGATATCAGGAACAACTTGAGCAAATTTTACTGTATCTGTAGTGGTTGCCGGTCCAGGATTTAAAAGAATATTTCTTTGGATACTAGGAAAATTTAATCTATCTGTCGCAGGACTTATTTTTTCTTTTTTAATCTTGGGATAAATTTCTTCTTTAGCACGTTTTAAATCGTCTTCATTGTCAATCTCAATCCAATTCAAATCATTGCAAAATTGAGTATGGACAACATGTCCTAATTTAGTAGTTGAAAAAACACATTCTTCATAATGGTATTGTTTCTCATTCTGAGCATAATCTTGTTCTGCCTGAGCAAAAAGAATAGGTAAATACTCTTTTGAATATTTAGTTATTCCAACTAATGCTCCACATGCTTTTTGTTTTTCTTCCTCGGAAATATTTTTACCCAAATTGATTAATTTGTTATTTTCATCAGCACAGATATAAACATCATCTCCAGAATTAAGTAAATCGGCAACTAAAATAACATTGGGGTAGGGAGATTCTAAAATAGTTTGGATGGCTTTTTTATCATATAATAAATCTGATTCTAAAACAACAATATCATCATCAACAAGACCTTGAAGAAGAGACAAAGAATACATACTGCCTGTTGATTCGTATTCAGTGGAATGAACATATTTTAACTGAAGACCTTGGTAGTTATGGCCAAATTTATCTCGAATAGAACCAGCATAAAAACCAGTAACAATAATCACTTCTTTTATCCCATTTTCTTTAAGATTTTCTAAAGATCTTTCTAAAAGAGTTTTGCCATTTACTTCAATTAAACCCTTTGGTAATGATTCGGTCATGGGACGTAATCTAATTCCCATGCCTGCGGCCAGAATAACTGCTTTCATGAAATCCAATCAACAAAATAATAGTTTATATAAATTATGGAATTGGGGGCTTCATCGGGAATTAAGAAATAACAATTAAATGAATTCATTTCAAATTGTTCATGAATGCTTTTTTGTTTTCTACAGGTGTAGTAGTTGGTCGACCTAAATCTGCTCGGGCACCTTTCTCTACTTTAACAATCAACATGTAAGGGCCCTCTTGGCTAGTTAAATCAGCCATGGCAGTTCTTAGATCTACACTAGTTTCAACTGTTCTTGAACCAGCATAACCATTAGCAACAGCTAATTGTTCAAAGTTAACATTATCAGCAGTAGTTGGTTGACCCCCAGTCGATTCATAAGCACCATTATCAAAAACAACATGCATCAAATTCTTAGGTTTATAATGGCCAATAGTTGATAATGAACCCATCCCCATGATAATTGCCCCATCCCCATCTAAAGCATAAATTTTTCGATCTGGTTTCTGTAAGGCAATTTCTCCAGCCATTGAGCTAACACAACCCATTGAACCAACCATTAAAAAATCTTTTTCATGACCTTGACCTAACTTTTCTCGGTACTCAAAAATTTCTCTAGATGCTTTACCAGTAGTTGATACTACTACATCCATTGGTTGTAAGGCGTCAAGCACAATTTTAATAGCATCTTCACGTTTCATATCATAACTTTGTTTAATATTGCTTTGTCCAGTATATTTTTCAAATAAACCTTTACGCACAACTAAAGCAAAAGATTCTCCAGTAGAATCAATATGTTCTCTAGCTTCAGCAATAACTTTTTCTATCTCGCCCATCTCTCCAGGTAAGAGTTTATACTTAATTCCCAGTACATCTAATTGAGGTAAAGTTATTTTACCCATCTGAACGTGTTGGGGTTCGTCTTTCTTACCAGGTTCACCACGCCAACCAACCATTAAAAGTAAAGGAATATCATAGACTTCAGGTGAAGTCAATGAAGTTAATGGGTTAATGGTGTTACCTAATCCAGAATTTTGCATGTAAACCACTCCAGTGTTCCCGGTAGCTACATGATATCCAGCTGCCCAAGCGACTGCATCACGTTCAATAGCAGCAATTCGGTGAGTTAATCCTTCTTCTCCTCGTTCATCTAAAAAACTCATCCATGCCTTAAATGTACTATCTGGGACACCA
>CAYSWQ010000017.1:0-16612 GCA_964434885.1 uncultured Methanosarcinales archaeon
GGACAAAAATGTGCCTCCATTGGCGGTAGTGCTCTTGCCAACACAGTTAATTTGAATTAGCCAATTTAGAGAAAAAAATTTAAATCATTAAATTTTGTTATAATTTATGGTGTATCGAGAACCAGAAGAAACTATGGAACAAATCTTCGCTAGTGATCTTGCTGGAACCCTAGGGAGAAAATGTAGTTCTAAATGGGATTCACTTTTTGATCAACCCATTATTTTAATCCATCTTGATAGAATTAAAGAAACCTTGATTTTAAACAAATACAAAGTTGATGATTTAATATTACTAAAAACTGATTCCGAGAAAGGAAAATATGAAGTTAGTGGGGAAAGATGGGTATTAATAACCAACCAGAACATCTTATTTGCAATTAAAATAATTCCAAAAAAATCTCCTACTTCTTTTCAAAGTATCAACCCAATAACTATTAAAAAGAAAAAAGAAGAAGTTAAAGCAGAAATTATTGCTGGCTTAAAAAGTGGGAAAAAAGAATTGTGCCGAACTTATGTTTTTTTTGTTTCCAATAATCAAAAATTAATAAAAAAAATAAGAAAAAGAGAAAAATTATTTAGTTATGATCGTTTATTGGATTTGAGATTTTTTAAAAAGAAAATTATTGATGGGGAAGAAAATCCAAATTATTATGATAGTTTATCAACCTTAACAAAAAAGATTGCAAGAAAAGCAGTAATGAAATCTTTTGAAAAAATATTCAAAGAGATGACTAACCTTTAATGATTGAATACAATTATTTTTGAAGTGAACTAAACCAACAGCTTTATATATGAAAAAAGTTTACTTCTCTCTATTATTAAAAAAGAAGGTGGATTAAGATGAAACTTACTAAAGCTATATTGCTAATTATTTGTTTGATTATTGCTAGTTCTTTTGTATTTGGGGCATCTGAAATTTGTGCCAACTTACTTGATGATGATGGTGATAAAAAAACAGATTGTCAAGACCCAGATTGTGCTGGTTTTGTCTACAACAACCCCACTACTAACCCTCTGACTGTGGGTTCCGAAGTAATTTGTGATGGTAAAACAAGTCAAATTTGCGGAGTAGGTTCAAATCCGTTGGGAAGCATCAGAAATATTTTCTTTAAGTTTGACGCATTATGTATTAAAGAAGAAAATAAGATTAAATGGCTACAATGTAATCCATTTGAAGATGTTGAAGGGCCAGGAAACACAGCTATTGGTTTACCAAACAACACAATTATCAATAAAAAATACCTCTGTCAGGATTGGAATGGTTGGGAATCTTGGATTGAATGTGGAGATGGCAAAGATAAAAATAATGGTGGATTATATCGGAAAAATGGAGCCATCATGGGAGATTACATTTGTAAAAATAATGAATGGAAAAAGAAGTGTGACAAATTTGTGTGGATTGATGATGGAGATTGTTGCATAGATAAAAAAGATAAAGGAACATTTGAGGGATTTATGACTAACACTTATGCTACTATTTTAAAGTTTTTGCAATTAAAAACTGATGAAGGAAATGCTGCAGCTTTAATATCTTTAGCTTTAGCCAATAGTCAATTAAGATTGTTTCATGAATCTTATGGTAAGGATAACAAAGGGAATGTTTGCGGTATGAGCAAGACAGCATCGGCAAGGTGATTGGCAAATGAGATCCAAAACAATCAAGCGGAAATCAGTACCAACTACAAATAACAAAATGGCAATGGAGAAAAAACCTTTAGTTATTGCCTTGATTAGTTTAGTTTCTATTGGAGTTCTAGCTTTGTTGTTAATCTTTGGATCAGGCATGTTTGCTGGTAAGGCTATTTTTGATGGTACTACTCCTAATACTGTCGGTTTGACTTTTGATGATACAATTTATCCTGCAAAAGAATTTAATATTACTGTAAGTGCTAATTTCGGATCAAAAGAAGTAGCTTTGTATAGTTTTGCTTTAAACGAAAAAACATCAGATATTATTCATTGCTTACCACCTAAACCAATAATTAGTTCTGCTGATAAAGCGAAGGGATGTACAGAAGAAGATTATGTTTTTGCTCCAAGTATTGGTCCAGGTAAAACACCTCTTGCACATATTGCTTACATTTTACCACCTTGTAGTCCTTTAACTGGAAAAGTAGATATTGTTAATTTAAGTTGTGCTATTAAATCAACTAACCTTCCTCAGAAGTTTGACATTAAATTGGATTCATTCTTAACTTTGAATTTAAAAGATGATTTACCAATTATTATGACTTTAGATTCCAAGAAAGAAATAACTATTGGAACTTCTTGCTCTCCTACACAATGTTTATCAAATGGTAATTGTTTTGCTGATAAGGAGATAGACACTTCTAACTTAAACAAAATCTGTGAAGCAGGCACATGGAAAGAATGTAAACATGAAGGGTTTACTAGTGGAAATGCCTTGTGTTCTAATGATGGAACAAAGTATGTTTGGTTAAAACCCACAATTACACCACAATTTGTGGATTATAAAGCTGAAAATGGAGAATTTATTTTTGATGGCTCAAAGTGGGAAACTTGTGATAAAGATAACTTGGAATCTATGGCATTATCTAAAAAATATATTTGTGCTAAGACAAAAGATCAGCCAAAGAATGTTTACGAATGGCTTGATTCGACTTTTTCACCAGTAACTATTAATGGAAAAACATTCAAGTTTGTTAATGGAGAATGGCAAGAACAATCTTCCAGCACTTGCACTGATTCAGATGATGGCAAAGATTATGATAATAAAGGCACTGTTACTTTAGTTACTGCTGGTTTAACATCATCAAAAACTGATTCTTGTGATTCTCAAGGGAAGATAGTTGAATATTTTTGTACTGCGGAAAATGCAAATCAAATAAGCCAAGAAACCCACACTTGTCCAAATGGTTGTAAAGATGGTGCTTGTGGTAATTTACAACAACAACGAGATAAAAACATTCAAAACATATTGGATGAAATAAAAAAAGAACTTAATAAATTCCCATTAGGTAAAGATCCAACAACCTTAGAATTACAATCTGCTATCGCTAAAGCATTGAAAAGTGTTTTAGGTTTAAAATAAATGAAAAAAGCAAAACCTTTTCCAAAACTGAAACTTAAAAGAGTACCCCGGTCTAAATTAGCTATGGAAAAGAAACCATTAATCATCGCCTTAATTTCATTAGGGGCAATAGCAGCATTAATTTTATTATTAATCTTTGGTCAAGGTATGTTTGTTGGTAAAGCATATTATTCTACAGGAAAAGAAATAAACATTGGTGTAGATAAACCAACTGGAAAAATTTATGCCAATAAAGAATTTGATATCACTATTAAAGCAAATATTCTAGATAAAAATACCACTGCTTTACAATTTCAATTAAATTTAGGTTCTTTAAGTTGTAAAAAAGTTACTAGTTTATTGGGTTGGGAAAATAAAACTAGTGTATTACATGAAGCAAGATGTAGTACTGATTCTAAAAAACAACATGCTCATTTCAAATATGCTACATTGAATGGTTCTGCTTTTAAAACTGGTCAGTTCGAAATTGCTAAAATTACTATTGCGCCAGCTACAGCCAAAACACATAAAATTATCGGTTTTACCAAAAAAGGAGATTATGCATTACAAATTGTCGATGCCGACACTTCTAAAAATCTTACTATAATTGCTAAACAAGATGCAATAATTACTGTTGAACCTGGTTGTACTTCTGGTCAAACTTCGTGCAGCGGTACTTGTACAAACTTAAAAACAGATTCAAATAATTGTGGATCTTGCGGAAAAAAATGTTCAACTGGTCAATCTTGTGTTAGTGGATCTTGTAAAACTTCAACAAAATGCACAGATGCCGACAAAGATAATTATTGTAAAGAAACCACTAATTTACCTACTGGTAAAAAGGGAGGAGATTGCAATGATACTAACTCTTCATTTTGGAAAAAAACAACTGCCTACAAAGATAATGATGACGATGGTTATGGTGCAGGTACAGCAGTAACTGTTTGTCAAGGTTCAAAATTACCAAAAGGTTATTCTTTAGTTAAAACTGATTGTAATGATACTTTTAAAACAGTAACTACTTGTCTTTCTACTCAAACCTGTACAGCAGGAATTTGTAAAAACAAAACCACCTACCAATGTATCGGCACAACTCCAGGAAATGCAACTATTTGTTCAGGAACAAGCACTGGTTTAATTAAAAACACTAGTAAAAAATTAGTTGCTAAGTGTAGTACTACTAAGTGTACTTATCAATGTAAAACAGGATATACTTTTAACATTAGCAAATGTAGTCCAACTAAATCCCTAGGATTATCTGGAAGCACTTGTAAAACCAATGCTAATTGTAAATCACCTTTAGTTTGTACCAGTGGCAAATGTGCAACTAAATTAACTCCAGCTATCAAACTAACTATTGGTGGCTCATCTACACTCACATCTTTGTCCAAAACCAAAACCAACACAATTACTGCTACTTTAACTGCTGATAAAAACTTACCTAGTCATTTGTTTCTGGTTAAAATTCTAGATAGCAAAGGTTCCGATGCTGCTGTTCATTACCAACCAAAAAAGGCTTTAACTAAAGGCAGTTCTGAAACAATTAGCTTCAATTTTAAACCAGATTCTACTGGAAACCACACTATTAAAGCTTATGCTTGGACTAAATGGGTAAGTCAGAAAGGACAATCACTTGGAAATAATTATAAGGCAACTGGCAACTATGAAATCAAATAAACTTTTTATCTTACTTTTATTTGCAATTCCTTTAGCTATTGCCTTACCAACAGTTAGTTTTAGTTCTTATTATTCTCCCAATAGTCAAATGACTGTTACTGGTACTTGCAATGCTGCCAATATCCCAGTTATACTCCAAATTAATTTTGGTGGAACTAATATTTGGTTTGATCAAGTTTCAACCGACTCCAATAAAAAATACACTTTCAAATATACTCCTACAACAGCTGGAACTTATACTCTTTATGTTGGATGTGGTGGAGAAAATACAAATAAAAATTTTTGTGTGGGAACTGCTTCTTCTTGTAAGGCTCAAACTAAATCTTCATCTGGGGGAGGAGGATATGGTCAGAAATGTACTTCTAACTGGACTTGTTCTAATTGGGGATATTGTAATTCTTCATTACAACAAGGCCGAACTTGCACAGATCAAAATCTTTGCCAAAAATCAACTTCAGAAACTAGATCTTGTACTTCTTGCTTAGAATCTTGGGTTTGCTCTCAATGGTCTTCTTGCTCATTGGGCTCTCAAAGTAGAACTTGCTATGATGAACACAAATGCCTCACCACCTATCAAAAACCAACTTTATCAAAAGTTTGTCAAGCTCCAGCAACAGGATACAAACCAGCTAAAATTGATTACAAACTTCCAACTCCTGTAACTACCACCACTAAAACTATTACTCCAGTAAAGAAAACTCCTAAATCTTTATGGAAATCTTTATGGGATAATTACAAATGGTGGATTATAATAAGTCTAATTACAATCCTACTCATCATAGTGATCTTAATTATTTATCTCCATTTCTCTAAAACAACAGTAGAAATAGAAAATATTGACGAACTTAAAACTTGGGTCAAAGCAGAATTAGCACGAGGAACACCAAAAGAAAACATCAAAGCTTTAATCACCCACCACACTGGTTGGACTGAAGAACAATTACATGAAGCTTTCGAGGAATTGAAACATGAAACTGGACCAAGTAACTCCTCTCCTCAACCAACTGGAAATCAACCCATTCAAAAATGATTCAAAAAATAAAAAAAATTCTAGCTATTATAAAACAAAAATCCCCAATGTATATGGAGTTAAAAGAAAAAGTTATTGAAGCAGAAAATGCAAAAGGGGCCGATCTAATAAAGTTATGTGGGAGAATTTCTCGAGAAATTATTGAAACCAGTGACCTAAAGAAAATTCTGGAAAAAGAAGCAATCAATCTAACTTTATTAAAAGACGACTTAGCAAAAATTACTTTCCGTCCAATACTTAATGAACTAGCTGCTGAAGCCAAACAGGCAGAAAATTCTCCTTTTGAATTAATTGTAGTAATCAAAAAATCATTAAAACAATTTGAGATGTTTAAGCTTACTGAAACCGAGACTTCATTTTATCTTAAAGCATTAAATGATAAAATTGAAGAATTTATTCCAGAATTAGAAAAATCAGCTACTTATTTTCAACAAACCAATCAAAAAAAACCTGAAGCATTAGCTCATTTTGCTAATCTTTCTAAAAAAATATTACAAATCAACCATAATTTTGGAGATATTTGTCATCACGCAGAATATTTGGAAAAGTGGGTCAATCATCTAAGAAGAATTGCTATTGGTAGCTGGAATCAGTTACTTAAATTATTTAAACAATCTTTAAGAAGTTTAGCAAAACAACAAAAACAAAAAATAAGATTCTCCAGAGATTCAGGTTTAGATCATTTGGAAGTTGATTAATTAATATCAAGGGGAATTAACATAGAATCAACTGCACCCATTATGTCTTCTACATTACCAACCAAGTACAAAACTCCTCCTTTATAATGTGGTTGATTTAATTCAGGGTTAAAAAGAGCATGGTTTTCATTAACTTCTTCTTTTAGAAAGTCCGGTAATCTTAATTTCCCTTTACTGCCTTTTTGCTTTAAATGAAACAAAACTCCATCCAAAACACCAGGGTAATGATTTTGCTCATAATTATTATATACTTCTACAATTGTTTTTCCCAATCCACAACCAGGACAAACCAAACTATATTCTGTTTTATTATCCAAAGAAATCATTCCTAATTCAAGATCTGGTGAATTCATTCGAGTTGGAATATATTGGATTTCTGCTCCTGGAAAATACAAACCTCCTTCAAAAACAATTTCCCATCCAAAATCTTTGGCTTTTTCAACTAATAATTCATCCATTTTAACTACTCAGAAATAACTATTTATAAAACTTCTTAACTCAAGTTCTATTTCTTCACCACTTTATTCCCAATTATCTCTTTTTTCCCTTGATAATCTTCAACCGTTCCAGTTATTTCCACATAATCTCCTTTCCGTAAACTAATATTATTGTCTTTAAACAATACCACTGGTATTTTCTCAATTTTTTCTCTCCAAAGTTCTAAAAAAGCAACTTCGTCTTTTTCCACAACTCTCCCTAATTTACCAATCACTTTAATTTCTTGGTTCTCTGGAATTTCCTCAATACCTTTAACTGCATCAAAATCAATTCCTGAACTCAAATAATACAATAACAAAATCCCTCCTAAACTAACAAATAATGCTAATTTCAAGATGGTTTTCTCTTCCATCAAAATTAAGATTGAGTTAAATTTATAATTATTATTGCCTTACAACAATCAAATGAAACCAACTCCTTGCAAAAATTGCCAATGTGAATATTTCTGCTGTACTTACAAAGTTAAATTGTCTTGGTGGGATATCATAAAAATTAAATTAACTGGCCACAATAATTTCTGGGAAAGAGATGATAATTACAAAATAATCAAACAAGTAAACAACTATTGCTACTTTCTAAACAAAAATAAGAAATGCAAGATCCACAAAATAAGACCAAAACCTTGCAGAACTTTCCCTTTTCTCTATCCAGAAATAAAAAATTGTCAAGATTTCTACAAACCTTGGAAAAAACATCAAAAACTACTTCAGTCATCTAAAAAATACCAGTAATTTTAAGTATTAACAAAATTGCAGCTACAATAACAAAAACCAATGCAATATACCCAACAATATTTTCATATTATTCATCTCTTTTAAAACAAAAATAAACTAACAATAATCAAAATCCCGCCTAAGGCAATACAACCATATGCAATTTGTTCACCCAAAGTCATAGTTTTAAATTTGGATGGGAAATTCTTGATAGCTGGACCCAAATGATTAAAAAAATCATTTATTTTACGATTAATCTGATTCATATCCATCTTTACTCACCCTCTTTTTTCTCTTCTGGAGCTTCTTTAGCAGCTTCCTCTCCTAATTTTTCAGTACCTTCTTTTAAAATCTTCAAATTAATTTGAACAATTTTGCTAGTAATTCTCTCCCCACAAACAGTTCTTTTCTTTTTTAATCCCTTTTGATTTTTCTTATTTCTGTTTTTTCCAGAATAACCAACAGTATCTCCTTCTAATGTAATTTTCTGTCTACTTTGTAAAATACCTTTTCTCATTGGAAATCCACATTTGTCAGAACCACCAGTAATTTCAAATTCATAACCTTCCATTCCAACATCTTTACCAGTAATTTTATCTTTAAGATTTTTCTTCAAGAAAATATCTGCTTGAGCATCTTTCACAACTTTCTGAAAACTCTTCCCATCTTTCCGGGACAACACTAACTTAAATTCTGCCATTTTATTTATCTCCCCGAGACTCATTTCCTGTTGGAATCCACCTAAATAAGGTTGTCTCAGCTATTAGTACATAAAATTCTAATTCATTTATAAATTTAATGGGGAATTCAAAGATATCTAGCCATATCTTGCAACACTTCGTAAGCTGCTTGTCGCATATCTTCAGCTTTAGTTATTGCTCCACCCACAACTAAAATTGAATTATTACAATCTTGGACTGCTCTGCCAGGGGTATAAACTCTCTTCTGTCCTTCTCGAACTATTCCTGAAATCGGTGCTTTTATTCCCGGAGTAACATAAAGAAAATCTTCAGGAAGGCTATTTTTTATTCCAGCAACATCTTTAGCTGCACAAACAATTCCATCTAACCCCCATTCAGCTGCTTTTTCTGCTCTTCTGAGTACCAAATCACTTACGGGGCCAACTAAACCCACTGCTTCACAATCATCATCATCCAAACTAGTCAAAACTGTTACCCCAATTACTTTAGGTTTTTCAATCCCAGAATACCTAGCTCCATCAACTGCCCCCTCCATTGCCTTTTTACACATCATCTCTCCGCCAGCTATATGAACATTAAAAATGGAAACGCCTGGTGCTGCCGCAGCTTTTGCTGCCCCATAAACTGTATTGGGAGTATCATGAAACTTCAAGTCTAGAAAAGAACCAATCTCATAAGTACGAGCCAAACCAATAATATCTTGACCTTCATTCCCTACATTTGTGTGCAATTCCTTACCTATCTTTGTCATCCCTATTAAGCCATACAATTCATCCATTAAATCCATTGCTTCTTTTGCATTAGGGACATCAATTGCCAAACAAACCCTCTTTCTTGCTTCCTTTTCTGTAGAAGTTAGATTCATTTTTCACCTCAGTAGTCCCTTTTCAGCCATCATTCCCATTAATTCTTCTTTTAAATGAGGATAACCTTTTCTTAATATTTTTTCAGCATTTAACAAAGTTGATCTATTGTTCAACATATCTGCCAATTTATCCAAACCAGCATCACTTTTTAACATATTTTCTGCCCAACTATCTTTATCTTCCATTCTTTCTTGCAAAGAAGTATAAACTTCTTTTCCTATAACTCCTAAATGTTTTAAATAATCCCAAGCATGACTATCCAAAGGAACAACTGCATGAGATTGTAAACCTAAATCATCCATTACTTGAACACCATCTTCCATCCTATCTACATAAAAGAAAATGTGATCTATTTCTCCCCCTTCACTATTTATTGCTGGAACCCACAAATCTCTAGGAGAAGACCCTTGATTATTTAGATCTGCAACATGGATTCCTTTCTTCCCATTCATTTCTGCCCCAATAACTTTGCCAGTTTTGTATATTTTGGCATGAGGTTTTGCTAAAGCAACGGCAACAGGATTAGAAAAATCCCAATCCCTAGATTCACCACCAGCAACAAATTCAAAATCACCACTTACTTCTTGAACAAGTTTGACCATTGAATCTATGGCTGTAGCATAATCTTCACCATTTTTCTCAACCGCCACACTTTGAATATAATAAGGACCTATTTGGCCAGAAGTATATGGGAAAAAAACATCAGTAAACTGAAAACCCCTATTTCTACTAAGAATTTCTAAATTTCTGTTTTGATGAACAATAGCATTGTATTCTTCTTTCATTTAAATTCGCCCCCATTGAAAACAATCAACAAACTTAGAAAAATTCTCAAACTTAAAAGTAAATCTATACTACAACCAATATATCAAACCAAAACCTTCTTCTCGCCACCATACACGCCCATTTTTACGAGACAACCCTACTTAAATCCTGTCATTTTTATTCCTCCGGTTCCGAGACTAAATGGCTTGATATTCAATCTTTATGAAATATCTCAATCATATTAATTTACAAATTTGTTCATTAATTATATTAAATAGAATATTTACTAATTTATAAAAAAAGATAAACTTTATAAAAAAGTCCTATTCCAAAGTAGTAAAATGAAAAATTTACATAAATACATGGAAGATAGATTAAGTCATGGTCAAGGTTACCGATTATTACAGGGTTTCCCAGCCCCTAAATTAATGAATGTAGTTGGATGTAATGAGCCAGATTATTTGAAACCAGATAAAGATTTAATTGTGGGAGTTATTCCTCACCCTTATTGTGATCCTAAAGTCAAAGGTTGTGGTTTTTGCACATTTCCTCACCAACAATATGATTCTGAATTGGCCTCCCGGGTTGAATCCATGGTTGTGAATGAAATCCATATTAAGTCACAAAAACTAGGTATTAAGGGGAAAAAAGTCCCAGCTATTTATTTTGGGGGAGGTACAGCCAACTTAACTAACCCAAATCATTTTCAAGAAATGGTTGAGACATTAGATGATAATTTTGATATTCAAGACGCTGAACTTTCTTTGGAAGGTGTCCCTTCTTATTTTTTGAAGCAAAGAGGAGAAATTTTAAAACGATTATCCAGTGCTCCAGTAAATAAAAAAAGATTAAGCTTGGGAATTCAAACTTTTGATAAAGATTGGATTAAAGAAATGGGTCGAACTCATTTTGGAGATATTAGAACAGTACAAAAAGTCATTGACCAAGCTCGAAAATATGAAATGGGGGTTTCTGGAGATTTCTTAATAAATTTACCTGGACAAGATTTATCAGATATGGCACAAGATGTACAAACAGCCATGGATCTAGATTTAGATCAAATTTGTATCTATAATTTGGTTTTGTATCCTGGAGTTGGGTCAGAATGGTCAAAAAATCCAGAGATGATGGCGAAGGTACCAGGAGTTGATCAAATTTTTGATAATTGGGAAAAGATCAGGGACATACTATTAGAAAATGGATATGTTCAATCAACATTAACTAATTTTGAAAAAAGACCTGAATTTGCTTACGAAAAACTTAGTTATTGGCCTCAAGGAGTAGATGGTATTGGTTTTGGACCTTCAGGAATTTCAATAGTCAGCGATCAGAAATGGGGAGAAGGTTACAAAAGCATTAATCATGAATCTGCAAAAAGCTATTTGGCTTTGGGGAATTACAAAGAGTTTGTTGGTTTATATCACTCTTATAATTCAAAAGGAATCATGTTGTTGAATTTGAGTCGTAATTTGTCTAGAGGTTTTGCTGATTTGGCTGAGTTTAAAGATAATCCTTTAGAAGTATTTAGCAGCGAATTCAAAGTATTGAGTGATTTTGAATTGGTTAAGTGGGATAATCAAAGCATTAGACTAACCAAAAAAGGAATGTTTAATTGCGATTCAGTAATTGCTTTGTTAGCAAAAAGTGAATATGATTCTCATAGAAAAAGAATAGAATCAATACGAAGACCACCTAAACAAGAAAATAATAACGAACCAGGTGGTTTTTTTGGTGATGGTGATTTCAGTGGAGGAATGTAATCTTCTTTTTTTTACACCAAAACCTTCTTCTCACCACCATACACCCCCATCTTATCCAATTTTTCAAATTGTTCTTCATTCAAAACTACATTACTCAAATCTAACCCTTTTTCCTTAATTTGATTACAAAGTTCATCAACTTTCAATCCATCAATTCTAGAACCAATAATAATCACATTTGCTTGATTATTAACAACTTTCCCTTGCAACAACACTTTCTTAATCCCTTCGATCTCACGAATTCGATCAACAAATACTTCCATCACATTTTCTTCCTTAAACCATTCATTCAAAAAACTACTTTTTTCATTTTGCACTAAGCTATAAAATTTCATCATCCGGATTGTTTTAACCCTAACCAATCCAGCTTGCGCCAATTCTGGAATTATACGAAATACTGAACTTACTGCCACTCCACTTTTTTTAGCAATTTCTCGCAAGTATAATTCTTCCTTTGCAAAGTAAAGAACTTTCAAGATCGCAAATTTTTTGTGATCTAGTAAACTGTGCAACACCCCTTTATCAATCATAATCAAAGTAAAATTAAGTTATTTATAAGGATTTCGTTAATGAAACATACAACCATACATGAAACAGCGTTCCAAATATGAAACGTTAAATATAAATACTCGAATAAAATACTATAAATATGGATATTTTAGATACAATCAAAACCAGAAGAAATGTTAAGGAATTTCTTCCTAAATTTGTAGCTTGGGATGATATATCTAAGATTTTAGAAGCAGCTCGGCATGCTCCCAGTTCAGGAAATCTTCAAAATTGGCGTTTTATAGTGGCAATTGATCCTGGTTTAAAGCAAAAATTAGCTGAAGCGGCATTACAACAATATGAGATTATTAATGCCGGAGCATTGATTGTTGTTTGTGCTGATCCAGAGAAAGCTGAGCGTTATTATGGCTTGCGTGGAGAGAGACTTTATACAGTCCAGAATTGTGCATGTGCAATTCAAAATATGCTCTTAGAAGCTCATTCTTTAGGTTTAGCGACTAGGTGGATAGGTGCTTTTGAAGAAGAAATGGTTAAGAGAGAATTGAGTATTCCTGATCAAATTCGTCCTCAAGCTATTATTGCTGTAGGTTATCCTAAAGAAATACCTCAAAAACCACCCAAGTTACCTTTAGAAACAGTCGTCTATTTTAATGCTTGGAGAAACAGAATTAGAGACCCTTCTAAGTATATGCAAGAGTATTCAGTAATCCTAAAAAGAAAATTAGGATTGATAAAAGACACTGCCCAGAAAGCAGCTGGTCACGTCGTAGAAAAGGTTAAAGAACACATTAAAATCTAGAAACTATATTCTACAAAATATATTTTAAAAGAAAGAAACCTTTAAATAGCAGTTTAGTTATTCTAAAAAATAGGTTAGTTCATTATTTGGTGGTTAAGTTCAGTACAAAAATAAGGTTAGTTAGTTTTGTTCTTGTTAAATCAAATGGTTAGTTTGATTAGGTTAGTTTTAGTTCAAGTAGTAGAAATACAAAACCAATATATAAGTCTTTATATAGTGTAAACTATATATTAAAACATCATATTCAAGTAAATCTTGGAATCAAAAAAAATAACCAAACGAGAGGTGGTATAAAATGGATTTCCTGGTGGAAAAAGCCCTTGATGGGGTAGAAGACATAGGTGGAGAAGTACTACAAGCCAATATTAAAGTTATTGGTGTAGGGGGAGCTGGTAACAACGCAGTTGGATGGCTCTATAAGAAAGGAATAAAAGGCGCTGAGATCATCGCAACAAATACTGATCAACAGCACTTAAGCATCACTGGTGCTGACCGAAAGTTCTTGATGGGTAAAGATTGCACTCGCGGTTTAGGATGTGGTGGATTCCCAAACAAAGGAGCAGAAGCAGCTCAAGAATCTTTAACTGAAATTAAAGAATGCTTAAAAGAATCAGATATGGTTTTTGTCTGTGCTGGAATGGGAGGAGGAACCGGAACTGGTGCTTCCGCAGTTATCGCTCAAGTTGCTAAAGATGCAGGAGCAATTGTTATCGGAACAGTAACTATGCCTTTTAATATAGAAAGGGCAAGAGTTGATAAGGCTGAATTCGGATTACAGCAATTAAGACAAGTTTCTGATACAGTTATTGTAATTGATAACAATAGATTAGTTCAAATTGCAGGAAATTTACCTGTTCAGCAAGCTTTTGCTGTAGCTAATGAATTAATCGCAACTATGATCAAAGGAATTGTTGAAACTATCGCAGTACCTAGTTTAGTTAACTTGGACTATGCTGATGTTAAGGCAATTATGACCAATGGAGGAGTAGCTGCTATTGGTGTAGGTTCCAGTGATACTAACAGCAGAGTAGAAGAAGCTGTAAAAGGTGCATTAAGCAATCCTTTGCTAGACATCAATTATGAAGGTGCAACTGGTGCTTTGATTCATGTAACTGGAGGACCAGATATGACTTTGGATGAAATTTCCAGAGTAGGAGATTTAGTTACCGAAACTTTGGATGCTGAAGCTAACGTAATCTGGGGAGCTAGAGTTGACAACGACATGAAGGGAAAAATGACTATTATGACAATTATAACAGGAGTCAACTCCCCATGGATATTGGGAAAAGCCAGTGGAAAAGTAGCTAGTTCAGAAGCGCAAAACCTTAGTAAAGAATTAGGAATAGAATTAATTTAAGCTGGGGAAAAGAGGTACCGCTTGTAAGGAAGATTCGCAAGCGGTTTTATTTTTTTTATTTAATTTCAAATAATCATAATCAAAAATCACGCTGAAAAACTTGCCTTGGTAACCCCCTTTCTATACCACCCCACCGGGGCAAGCTTTTTCTTTTTTTCCATTAATTTTTTAAATAAACACAATTCTTTCAAAATAATGGTTGTTTACGATGTTGAATTAAATGAAGAAGAGATTAGGGCATTGAAAGGTTTATTTAATCGACCCCCTTATTTAGTTCAATCTAGAGAATTTTATCAAACCACTTCAGTTTGTATCGGTTCTCCTAGTTTTAATATACCTATTTTATCTTATACTGCAGAAACAATTAATTTGCATCATGGTATTTTATCTGATTTGAGTCCTTCTCAAGTTAAAGACATCAAAGAAAGACTTGGAAAAATAGATTCTTTAACTCAATTAGTCCAAGATGAATTGTAATTAGCAAGTTAAATTCTTTGTATTAAAAAACTGTCCTTGCCAAAGGAGGCCCATTTTTTGGTTTTTTCCAAAAAATCCCTGGGCCGTGCAGGGCAGTTTTGTTATACTTCCTTAATTTAACCAATAAACACAAGAAATCTATTTAAACTTCAATTGTTTCTAAAAATCAATGAGAATTAACAAACTCAACGATTTAGAAGCTAAAGATTGGATGAAATTTACCAAAACTTGGTTCATCCATAACCCCCCTCCCAGAAAAAAAGACGAAGTTCTCCACCCAGCTAAATATCCAGAAGGGATGATTGAAGATTTTATCAGATTTTTTACTAAAGAAAATCAAGTAGTTTTTGATCCTTTTTTAGGTACTGGCTCTACATTAGTGGCTTGTCATAATTCCGGAAGAAAAGGAATTGGGATTGAATTACAGGAAAAATATGGTAAAATAGCAAAAGATCGGATAAAAAAAATAGCTGAAAATGATCAAAACCCTACCCAAAAAGTAATCATTGGAGATTCTTTTAAAGTTAAAGATATCTGGAATAAGCACAAATTAAAAAAAATTGATTTCTTAATCTGTTCTCCCCCTTACGGACCAATGTTGAAAAAGAAAGGTTTGGTTCAAAAAAATAGAAAAGAACAAGGCCTAGATACCAAATATTCTGAAGATGAAAAAGACCTTGGAAATATAGATAATTACGATCAATTTGTAGACAAATTAGTTGATTTATTCAAAGAAATGAAAGAATTCATCAACGAAGGAGCTTACTTAGTAATAATCTTACAAAATTATCGGGAAGGTCCAGAATTTAAGACTTTAGCCTGGGATTTTTCAACAAAAATGAAACAACACTACTTAATGTCTGGTTGCAAAATCTGGTGTCAAGACAACAAAACAATCTATCCTTATGGTTATAGATACTGCTTTGTACCTAATGTCCATCACCATTATTGTTTAATATTTAGAAAGGAGGCTGAAAATGGGGATATTTAGCTGGCTATTTGGAAAAAAAGAAGAAAACAAACTAGTTATCAAAGTACCACAAACAGATATCAATTTCTTCAAAAAGAAAGCAGAAGAAAAAATAAATACTGAAAGATGGGTTGGTAGAAGGAAAGATATCAAAATAAATAATTTTGTTAATTGTTGGATTACTGAAGAAGCTTTCAAGAATATTTTGATGAAAAAGGGAATTTGGTTCCGCCATCGAGGAATGTATGTTGGAGATGCTTCTGGTTCAGTAATGGATTTTGAAGTTAAATTAAATGGAAAAATAAAATCAATTTGTATTAGATCGATTAATGAAGATTCATTAAAAAAATGGAAATCAGTAGCTTATCCTGATGATCGGTTCAGAGATGAAAAAGAAAAAATTGCAGATTATACTGTTGCGTGTCACAACAGTAATGGAAATGTAATGTTTTTAGGTATGATTGAGAAAAGAAGACTTCTAGAAGAACTAAGTAACTCAAGAAGAATTTACAGCAAAATGAACCAAGAATACTTCCGAACTACTGGTTTAGATAAATTTAGATTTGATCGGATGATGAATTGGATTAGTGATTTAGAAAAAGTTGAATAATTCTTAACGAAAAGTTTATATATTATAACAACTATAGTAGTTATAGAAGTATAGATTAGTATATTTTGATACACATTGTTTTGCCGCTCTTTTCACGTTTTGTTTATTTCTGCTCTTTTCACGTTTTGTATTTATATGGCCTTTCTGTTG
>CAYSWQ010000018.1:0-15623 GCA_964434885.1 uncultured Methanosarcinales archaeon
TAAATACCTAATGCTTGTAATCTATATACACTAATATCAATAGAAATTAATAATCCTTCATTTTTCAGCAATGCTGCCATCTTTGTAGTTTTGCTTCCTGGAGCAGCACACATATCTAAAACTAATTCTCCTGGTTTTGGTCTTAAAACCAATGGTGGAATCATACTAGCTGCCTCTTGAACATAAATCTGTCCTAAATGATGCTCCAATAGATTACCTACATCTCTTCGATTACGAAGTTCAACTTTACTTCCTTTCTTATATTCTACTTTTGGACCTTTAACCCAAAATCCTTCTTTACACCAAGGAATTGGTTTCAGTTCCCAACCTTTATTTTCAATTCTTTTTTTAATCTCACTAATTTTCCCCTTTAATGTATTAATTCGTATAGAACGATTCAAAAAACTAAGAGAATGTTTTCTAAATTCTTCCCACTCTGTCAAATTAGTATATCTTTCAACAAATTTATCTTTAAATTTAATTTGTTCTGCATTAGGTAATTGTTCCAACATATTCAAACAAAACTTAATGAGTTTAAAAAAGTTTATCTTAATTATCTTCAGCCATATCAAAACCTATATAAACTCAAATTACTTTCTAAACCTATCAAAGAGGTGAATTTAATGGTTAATGTCGCAATCAATGGCTTTGGTAGAATTGGTCGAATGGTTTTCCGAGCTGGTTATCAAGATAAAAAAATAAATTTTGTTGCTGTAAATGATTTAACAAGTACTGAAAATTTAGCTTACTTATTAAAATATGATTCTGCTCACAGAAAATTAAAAGATCAAGTAAAACATACTAACGACTCTTTAACCATCGGCAAACAAAAAATTAAAGTTTTTGCTGAAAAAGACCCCTCTCAACTTCCTTGGAAAGAACTAAACATAGACATAGTAATAGAAAGCACGGGTTTCTTCCTAACTAAAGAATTAGCTAGTCAACATCTTAAAGCTGGAGCAAAAAAAGTTTTACTTTCTGCTCCTGCGAAAAGTGAAAACATCAAAACTTTTGCCTATGGAATAAATCATCAAAAATATAATAAAAAAACAGATCACATTATTTCTAATGCTTCTTGCACTACAAATTGTTTATCTCCTATAGCTTATATTCTAGATAAAAAATTTGGAATCATTTCTGGATTTTTAACTACTACTCATGGATATACTTCCTCACAAAAATTAGTTGATGGACCACATAAAAAAATGAGACGTGGTCGAGCAGCTGCTCAAAACTTAGTCCCCACTACCACTGGAGCAACATCTGCCACTAGCAAAGTTCTACCTCAATTAAGAGGTAAGATGGATGGGATGGCTATGCGTGTTCCATTAATCAGTGGTTCAATTATTGATTTTACCTGTCAATTAAAAAAATCAACAACTATAGAAAAAGTTAATCGGGCCTTCAAAGAATCTGCTCAAAAAGAATTAAAAAACATCTTAAAATATTCTGAAGAAGAATTAGTTTCTACTGATATTTTAACAGATCCACATTCTGCCATTTTTGACAGCAAACTAACTCAAGTATTAAACAAAAACACTGTTAAAGTTTTTGCCTGGTATGATAATGAATGGGGCTATTCTTGTCGAATGATCGATATGATAAAGTATATGTTTTAAATTCACCCCAACATCTCTTCAATTCTTAACAATTGATTATACTTGGCAGTTCTTTCTCCCCGACAAGGAGCACCAGCTTTAATCATTCCACAACCCAACCCCACAGATAAATCAGAAATAAAAACATCTTCTGTCTCTCCAGAACGATGTGAAACCATCACTTTCCAACCAGCAGCCAAAGCCAATTTAGCAGCGTCCAAAGATTCTGTTAATGTACCAATCTGATTTACTTTCAACAACAAACAATTACAACTTTTCTCTTTAATTGCTACTTCAATCAATTCCGAATTAGTTACTGTTAAATCATCTCCTACAATTTGGATTCCACTTTTCTCCCTCAATTTAGCAAAACTTTCAAAATCATTTTCATCAAAAGGATCTTCCATCGAATAAATCTTATATTTTTTTATTAATTGTAAATAATAATCTAACAATCCTTTTTTACTAAATTTCTTATGTAACTGATAAAAACCTTCTTTTCCCCTTTTTTCAACATAAAATTCTGAAGCTGCACAGTCCATTGCCAAATCAACTTTTCCAAAATAACCTGCTCTTCTAATCGCCAACCTGATAAGTTCCAATGCTTCTTCTGCTTTTTTTATTGGTGGAGCAAAACCACCTTCATCTCCCACATTTACTGCATTTTTACCATATTTTTTCTCAATCATTTTCTTCAAAATATGGTAAACTTCACTTCCAACTCTTACTGCTTCTTTAACTTTTTTCGTCTTAGGAGAAATCATAAATTCTTGAATCGCCAATTTATTTCCGGCGTGTTTTCCACCATTAAGTACATTAAAAAAAATCCGTGGTAAACAAACTTCTCTTCCAGATTCCTTAGCCAAATAATCAAATAAGAACTTTTTCTGACAAAAAGATCCTGCCCTAGCTACAGCCAATGAAACACCTAGAATTGCATTTGCTCCCAATTTCTTTTTATTTTCAGTTCCATCTAAATTAATCATTAACTCATCAATTTTCCTTTGTTTAGTACAATCTAAACCGATTAATTTAGGAGCAATTTTCTTCTCAACATTTCTAATCGCTTTCTTTACTCCTTTCCCAAAATATTTTTTAGTTCCATCTCTCAATTCTAACGCTTCATTAGTTCCAGTAGAAGCACCAGAAGGAACTGCTGCAGAAAAAATTAACCCCTTAACCAAAACATCTACTTCAATCGTGGGATTACCCCTAGAATCTAAAATTTCTCTAGCTTTAATCTTTCTTATTCTATTCATTTTACCTCTTTTTTAGAAAGATTAACTTTAAAGATTAAATAGTTTTCTAAAATATTAATCTTTAGGTGGTTTCCATCCAGGTGGTGGATCCCATCCTCCTTCATCTTCAGGTTTCTCAAACAATTCAAAAGTTTTCACTAATTTGTACCTACACTGGCTTTTTTCCGCTAATAAATCCACCACTAGTTCGTATTTTCCTGGTTTAGATGTAAAACCCATATCAAATTCTCCAATGAAATTATATCCTTTGTCATTCAAGAATTTTTTGGTTCTATTAGTCTTGGTATGAAATCGCTTGTCATCTTTAAGTACCTTATGAATCAAATATACTTCACCAAAAAGTTGATCTATTCCAATGTAAAATGTAAAAAAAACATCAGCCCCCACATCAAATTCGGGCCCTTCTCCCCCACAACCTTTTTCTTTACTCATATTACCACAAAATTTAAATTCTTGAGGTTTTAAATTGCAAATGGATTTACTATCTGAATCAGATTCTTGTTTTACTTTCACTGTTTCATCTTTAATCGAAGGAGCATATGGTTTTCTTCCCGAATATCCAGTTACATTATTTGCCTGGCCTAATTTTCTCTCCAAATTACTACTCGGTATCTTTACAATATTTAATTCTTCTTTACACCCAGAATAAGTTAGTATCAACCCCATCAATCCTGCAGCCACAGTTTTTTTAAATTTCGAAAACATTTACTCTTTAGAAATAACAATTATTTATAAAATTTATCAATTCTACTTCATTGCCAATCTTATTCTGGCCTCATCTTTTCTAATTTTCGCCAATAGATTTCTTGAAGCTTCCAAATTATATAAATTTGGAGTCAATTTACCAGTGATCACATAATCTTTTTTTCTACTTATAATTTTGTTTAAATTAGTCTCACAAGCACTAAAAACCCCTTCTGCATGCTTTTTGCAGGAATCACTAGTCTGGTAAGCAATATGTTCTCCTTTCTCATTCTTACCCCCATAAATCATTGTATGGCCTAATCTTCTTCGATTCTCATCTCGGTACGGTGCTCCTAATTTAGTAATCATATCTCCTTTCTTAAATTTATGATCAGAAAAAAACTTATCTAATTGTTTCTTATTAAACTTGCCCACATTAGTCCCACTTTCCTTCATCTCAGGAATTCTCCCTATCCGAGTATAAGTGTAAGATCCAGGAACATAATGTTTCCCTAAATCTTTAGTATTCCGCAACAAATTATCTTCCCATTTACCAAAACTTCTTGATGTTCCTTTTACCAAAACCACTTTTGGACCCAAATCAACATCTCCCATTGCTAAACCAATCGCTTCAGAAATATCTGTGCAAACAAAATTAATCCCCGTTAACCAACCTTCTTTTGGATGATTAGGCCTACTTAATTTACTTCGATGTTCCCCACTATCATAAGGATAACCTTCTAATAATTTAGCATACCACACAATATATTCTCTAAACTCTTCTTGATTTTGTGGTCGATCACCATTACTAATCCCAGTATAACCAAAAGGTACTTTTATTAAATCTGCTCTTGCTTTACGATCTAAAATAGTAATTGGACCTTTTTCTTTATTTTTCCAGTCCCCTGTCACTTCCATTTGAATTGTATCATAACCACGATAATTCCAAGCCCTTTTATCTTTCGTACTACCTGTAACTAATGAACCGTCAATCCCTTGGAATAATTTATCATTTTTTAATTCAACTGCCCAATAACCATTATGTATTCTTGCTCTTCCTTTCAAATCTACAGTCAACTTATCTTTTTTAATATCAATTTTAGCTCGACTATCAGATGATTTTGATGGTTTTACCATCACTTCAAATCTATCATATTGATCTGTGTTTAGTAAATAAGGTTGGGCGGGAATTCTTGTACCTACAAAAAATTTATTAGCATATGATTTCTTATAATCTTTACCTATTTTTTTATACAAATATCTTAACTCATATTTATCAAATAATACTTTCCCTTTCCCTTTCAATTCCAAACCTTCTTTTTTTAACACCAATTGATTTTTCTCCTTTCCAACCTTATCATAATTTACTTTCAAATCTCCTTTTACACCAATTCCTCTTAAATAAACCATTCCTTTTTTCTGAGTTTTAATATGGGTAACCTTTCCTTTCTTTAATGTCACTATTGCTTTATTTATTTGGTCTAATTCTCCTTTTTTCACTTGCACAGTATATTTTCCAGAATCAATTTTCAGAGTAGTATCTGAAGCTACACTTTCAATAACTAATTGTTTCGTCAAAGTCAATTTATCAAAATCAAATGATAAAGAATTAAATACTGGTTTTTCAAAGCAAACTCCACCAATGCATTTTGCTTCCCCTTTAATTTTACCATTAGAAAAAGTAAAAAATCCCTCGTCAACCAAAAAACTTTTTCCCATTCCTTTTGTGGCTTCTGCTCCAAATTCACTTGTAATCGTTCCAGAAGACAAATAAAATTTTCTATTCTTCTTCTCCACCTTTCCTTCAAAACTATAATATCGAGTTTGTCCTTTCGGTTGCAAAATTATTTTTCCTTTAGCATCAACTTGGAAATTAAATTTATCTTTCCAATCCAATAAATTTATTTTTTGTTTTAATGTAGAAAGATCTCCTTGTTTATAATTCCCAATATCTCCTTTAAGTTTCAAAGTTACTCCTTGCGCAGCCAAATATTTTACAAAAACTCCTTTGTTATCATTAATATTATTTTTTTTACCTTCGAAAAATTCTTTAGCAATTTTTTGATCTGCAGTATTCTTAAAAGTCCCTTGATAATAAGAAAAATAAATTGTAGCTAACTCATCATTTGGTTTTTTCAACAAATATGTTCTTCGATTATGTTGATCTAATCTCAAGAAATTTATAGGAGTAGGTTTACTAACTCTAGCTAAATCAGTTGCAGTTGGATTTGTCAAAAAATTAAAATTATTTGAAGTTGGTTTCAATTCAAATTGTTTAGCACATTCATATTCACTTTGACAATCAGCATAAACTAAACCGACCACTAACAAGAACACAATTAACCAAAGTTTATATTTCATCTTCCCATTCTTTCCAAGTACTTTCATTCGCTTTATCTAAAGCAAAAGTGAATTTATAATCTTTATCAAAAATAGTCATATAAGAATATCCTTCTCGATTATCATAAAATTCTTGGTATTTCAAATCTTCTAAGCAATTCAAACATAACAAACCATTATTTTTTCTATCTTCTACAATTTTTTTTGCTGCTCTATGTATCTTCTTTAATTTAACTGGATAATTTACTTCTACCTCTCCAGTTTCCCAATAACTATTACCTAAATTAGTTTCTAGTGGATAACTCAAACTCATCACAAAACCCAAATCCGTTAATTTGGTTTTTGTTTTAATAGGCCCTTTTTGTTTAATAGAAAAACCTTGTTCCAAAAAAATAGTAAAATTACAACTTTTCTTTAAATTTTCATTCACATATTTATTAGTCTCTTTTTCAAACACAAATAAATCTGGCACATAATTCTTGTTTTGATAATAATACAAAGGAACTTGGTAAACATTAGAAAACCAAAAGATACTGTTATTCGGAGCGTTATAATAACCTCCTTGGTTACCATTCCATTCCACTGCATCTTTCAAAACCTTTCGACCACAATTATCCAAATATAATTGAATTGAATTGAATTGCACTGGTTCAACTGGTTGATATTTAGCAGGTGTACTAAACACATACAATCCAAAAGCCATCAAAATAAATATCCCAATGATTATGAAAATAGTTACTTGTCCTTTTTTATTTTGTTTTGAGAAAAACAATGCAAATATTTTACTTTTATTCATTTTACATTAGTTAAAAACTATCTATATTTTCTCGATTCACAAGTTCTAGTTTTAGTATCTGCTCCAGAAAAATGAGCTGGACAAGCCTTATATGTCAAACAATCTTTAGGATTATTTGTCAAAGCACATTTATTAGTCCATAAATTCGGTAAAACCATTTTCGGATTTGCATTATTCCACCCAGGAATTTCATTTCCACCAGCTCTCTGCATACAACGATGGACAAAATGAGTCCGACCCCCTATTTCTGTGGCCCCTTTGTCCTCTTCTCCCACACACATGAAAAATTTAAGCGCCGATTTAACACAAGCTCGATGAGTAGATGTTCCATCTATCCCTCGCTCTTTTTCTAATATTTTAGGGCTTCCCTTTCCCCCAAACCAACTTTTCCCTTTTCCTCCAGCTACAACTGTCTTAACTGTTTTTTTCCCATTATCCAAATATTGTAACCACCCTTTTGAATGTTGAACTCGATTAATAACTGCCTGAGCAATAGCTCCTCTTTCTTTAGCTAAATAATCTTGACAATCTCTTTCAATTGATAATATCCGAGCCATGTATTCGACATCTTCTAAATAAGCAGCCCCGATATTTTTTTTAATATAATCTTTTATCTGACCAGAAGTAGATAGTTTATTGATATCTTTTTCAATTTTATCCGGTAAAAGAGCAGTAATCACAACTCCAGGATCTACGTAATGTACTGGAGATGTACTACTTAACTTCCCATCAAAACTAACTTTCCCAATCGCATATACATTCTTAGGATTCAAATCATCAATCTTAACTTCAGTTGAAGAGTGTAATCTTTTAATGGCCCTACCAGTATCACTATAAATAAAACCAACATGAGGTAAACCTCTCCATTTTCCCTTACTGAAATATATTGGGTTTTCTGTCCCATCATCCAAAAAAGGTTGCATTTTACCATTCTTTATTGTGCTAGTAAAAAACAAATCCCCTGGTTTTACAATATCTTTTAATTTTTCATAAGTTCTTTCTTCTGGTTTTAATACCCTGATTTGACACCATTTCACGTTTGGATCTTTACATTTTGCATATATTCCACCAACAACATAACCAATTGTTCCTGGCTTAATTCCCCATTTAGTACTTACTACGTGTCTTACAAATCCCTGACAATCAAAACCACTATCTCGGCAATTAGGTTTTGAACGGGCAGACCCTGGATTTTTTTGACAATTTTTACAATCATCAAAACTAGTACAAGATGACAATTTATCTGTTGTAAGAATTAAAGAACAAGCCCACCTACAAGTATGTTCTAAAGGCCTAGAAGGATCTGGAGTATTATAATCTGAACCGCCAGTATAATAATTACATTCTGTTTTACAAGAATTTACAAATTTAGATTTAGGATTCCTATCTAAAATCCCACCTTTACACAAATCACACTTAGCTGAATTTTCTGTACATTCACTAGCGCAAGCTTTTTGCATACAATAAAAACATTTAGTCCATCTATTGTTAAAATCTCGAGGATAATCTTGTCCCCCATAAACATAAGGTGCCCCTAAAAAGGTTTTCCCATAATTAAGCAACGCTTGATTATTTTTTCCTGAAACTGCACCTCCAGTGATTGGAGTTGTAGTCGAAGTACCTGCACCACCACTTTGACCAGCAGCAGCATTCTGACCTGCACCATCTCGACTAGTCGTTCCAGTAGGCTTAACATATTTCTTCCAACTTGGAGGTGTAGTTGTTGGATCATAATATTGTCCAATATATTTTCCAATACGACTAGCAATTTTCAACCACACTTCATCAATTTCACTCAATGTTACTTGGGTAGAACTACCTGCCACACTAGTTGCACCGGGATTGGCTGGAGCATAAACAAAAGGTACAATTAAAACTAAGAAAATTACCAACACCAACAACTGGTAAGTTTTCATGTAGGCCAACCCCCTTCATCTTCAGGCAACTCAAACAATTTAAACTTCTTCACCAAGGTAGATTTCTTATTCAAAACTGCATTAGAAATCAATAATTCTAAAGTATATTCTCCTGCTGGATCAGACAAATCCATTGAAACATAATCTTTAAATAATATCTTTTCAGTTTTTGCATTGCTTAATTTATCAAAATAAAAATTATCTGTATTATCAGCTTCTAACAAAACTTTTCCTTTAGCATCCTTAATTCTATAATTCTCAACTAGTTTAACCTTTCCTTCATAAACTGTACTTTCCACCACAAACATAAAATGAACATCTGCCCCTACATCAAATTCGGGTCCTTGTCCCAAACAAGAGAAATTAGAAGAGATAGATCCACAAAATTTGAAATCTTTAATGGCTAAACTACCTTCTCTTTGATAAGGAATAAATTCTGTATTCAATACTGATTCAGTACTTTCTTTAACACTCAATATTCCTGTTTTAATTAACAACAACATTCCTGCACTAGTTAAAAGAATTACTCCTAAGATAACCAATACACTAACCGCAATTCCTCCTTTTTTCATTTTTATTTACACGAAATAAAACCAAACCATTTGTTACTATTTAGATTGATACTACGTTTCCAAACAGTATTATCATAATTTCCACTTATTCCTTTAGCACTGTTCCCATTAATTTCAGTTATAAAATCACAATGGGCTTTTTTCCAATTTGGTGGAACTGGCAAATTGTTATAATCTATTGGACATCCATCAGATCTACATTCACAAACCAAATCCCCAACTTTAATTTTATTTTTCTCAGACATCGGATAAGTAGTACAACTACTAGATTCACCTTGTTGAACTCTTTGAAAATATCTTGTATGGGAACAATTGAATGGAAAATCAGAAACTCCTGCTTCTTGATAAATAAATGAAATGAATGCTGCTGACCAAGCATCCTTGGTGGGGCTTGCGGTTGGTGCTCCACAAGCAGTATAATACTCTTTAATCCGGTTCTGCATTACATTTTCTTTTTTACTCCCTTTTCCAAATAACACCCATTCTTTATTCACTTTTTCAATAATCTTTTTGGACAATGTTTGCGTAGTTGAAGAAGTTGATGAAGTGACTGGACCACCAATAGGAGTAGGAGTAGCTATTGGACCAGAAGAACCACTTCCTGATCCAGAAGATGTAGTTCCTTTATTCTTTCCAAATTTCTCACTTACCAAACTTAAATACATATGAATCTTTTTATACTCATTCGAATTCTTAACTCTCGAATTATAATTAATACTTCGCGTTGTCAAAAATAAATCTGCAAAGGCACCTGCTTCTTTATTATTACCTTGCATAATTTTAGCAGCAATATAATAATACACAGCTAAAGCATCAACAACACCATAATTTTTATCAGTATTACTTTTCGCCATTACTGTTTGAGCACTCCTAATCAAACTAGTATAATCATTAGCTTTCCACAAGGAGTAAAAACTACTTGTAATTCCCCCTGTCCCAGGAATCGCTTGGAAATTATGTTGAATTCTTATTTCCGCCGTATGACTTGGTTTCCCAAAAGTAGTAGTCAAAGGAGTAGTTGTTCCAGAACAACTATCTTTAATTGGGTGTCTTACTTCTACTTGTAATTGTAATTTTTTAATGTTACTACTTATACTAGTCGCTGTAGATTTAGCATTGTAAGTACAAATATTAATACTCTTACCACTAGCAATACTAGTTTTAATTGGACTAGTAATCCTCTGACCATTAAACTTAAACTTAAATTCTTCAATATCTTTAGAACTCAATCGATAATTATTATTTTTAGTAATTCTTCTATTGGTATCCACATTATAAGTATTCTTGTCGTCTATTGTCATTGCACTCGGATTATCTACCGACAAAATATATTTAGTACTATCTTGAGTATCTTTCTTCAAATCAAATTTAACACTAGAATATCCAGTAACTCCCCAGATGTTCTCAGTTTTATAAGTTCCACAATCCCCAGTAGAACTTACTTGTAAATTACTAGTAGTGCCCCCCAATAAAAGATCGGTAACAGTCATCAAATTAATTTCTGGAGTAGTTGTCCTAGATAATGTTGATGCTGCAATAGGAATAATCATCGGAGTTCCCATCCCAGTTAATTGAATTTTCAAACATTGTTTTTTACCATCACTAAAAATATGTGGGCGAATAGTAATTTGGTCTCCCTTCTTCAAATAGTTGTAAGAAGCATCTCCATCACATTGAATCCATTTCCCAGTGTATTTATTCAAACATTCTACATAAGGTGCCTGTAAATGAGTATTACCCATCTTATTAAAAAAGTTAGATAATTGTGGACAACTAAACCTACCTGTTTTACTATCTGCTTGACAAGAAACTAAAGGCTTACCTGAAACATCAGTGATTGGAGCATAATAAACTCCTTTGTTTCCTTCAATATGAGAAGCTTCAAAACAATTTTTTGGTTCTTCAAAACGATCTAATTCAATTTCCAATACCACATGATCATAAACATAAGGTTTAGGTACAATATGGGGTGATTTCAAAGGCACACTGACATAACTACCAGTCTCAACTCCTCGAACACTAGTAAACAAAGAATGTTCCATTTCTGGATATTTCTGATTAATTCCTAAACATGGACAAGAGCCAGGAGTAGCACAATCAATATTTTCTTTACCTAAATCTGCTGCCGTAACACATTTTAATTTAACTTCATACTTCCTTATCTTACATCCAGGGAAAATACTTGCCCCAATACGATAACTATATGTTGGCGCTCCTTTAATTGGATCATAAGAAACTAATTCTCTTTCTGCCGGTACAATCAACGCACTAGTTTTCATCGGAGTGCGATAAGCTGCATCAGTTAAAAAATCTAAACCATAAGGCCAATCATAACCAAATGCTGCCAAACAAACATTTCTAATTATTCCTTGTGAACCTGCTTTAAACATCTCATTCAATTTAGCATTACCATATTCTTGACTTAAATCACTCATTGAAGTATCTAAAGCGTCTTTAACTGCACTCAATCCAAATCCAACTCCTGCTTCAACAGCAGTTTGATCTTCTCCCCTTCCAATATCTAAAAAAGGTAAAGGTGAACATCCCTTGGAAGCATAAGCAAATAACTTATACAATAAACCACAAACTGCTTGACTAAATAATTCTTTACAAGTCCCAGCATTTTTGATTCCTGTATATTTAGCTTCAATCAAACAATTTCTTACTCCCTTTAGTACACTATTTAACATCCTCAATCGGTTATAGATTCCACTTAAACATAAAGTTTGGAACGCTGCTAAATGAGAAGTAAAAGGATTTATTTCTGCAATTGTTTTTTTAGTTTTAGTCATATCTAAAACATGGTCTAATCCAAACGCTGCCGATAAATCACGGCCTTTATAATATCTCCACGTTGGATAACATAAACCAGAACTTCCACCATTACAAGTACTAGGATCTCCTCCAGTTTCTCGAAACAACTGTGCCTGTCGATAACTCCATTCTTGTTTCACTGAAGTTTGTTTCTCTCCTTTCTTTCTTTCTTCTCCCTTACAAACACAAACACTAACTTCTTTCGTCGGATTACTTGTTCCTGTCGTAGTTCCTCCAGTTTTTTCAACAACGGTCTTTGTACTACCATCTGGATTTGTAATTTTAGTAGTTGTTTCAATTACTTTTCCCCCTGCTGTTCCTTCTGCTTGTGGAAAACAATCCTTTGTATAACCAGCCACATAATGATTCTCTTCTTTAATCTCTTTTTTAGGCTTTTCAGTATTCATATCAATAGGAGCACATCTAGCTTTTGTAAATCCTTTTCTTTGTTGACATAAATCAGTACAAGTAATATCTCTACTAACAATATAATTCTTAGCTCCTTTTGGTTGATAAGCTAACAAAGTATCAGAAGTGAAATCATTATTCCCTATTGATCCTCCTGCTGTATTACCAATTCGAGACAATTTCCAAATTCTAGTCTTCGTGTAAGCCTCAGTCCTCTCAGCAGCAGTCATTTTGATATAATAAATATTCTCTTTACCATCAATATAACAAGTATTTTTCCCAATCTCTTGCAAAGTAGTTTTGAAACTAGCTACGTCAGTAAGTCTAGTAAATTTACTTGGATTCTTTTCCCAATAACCTTGACAATTCTTCAATTCCCTTAAAGGAACTCCCATTCCAGTAAATGCCCCACAAGCTTGTTCAGCTAATTTGGCTTGCATCACTTTATCCTCATCAGCATCTTCAGTCCATTTCGCCGGAGCTTTATGACAATAAAAACGATCACAAGACCATCTTAATGCCGTATTTAACACTGATTCTGCTTTCCAAGCCCCTGCCGTCATACTACATTTCTTTTCTAATTCTAAATCTTCACGTTTACCTTTTACATATGCTTCTGGTAAATTAGCATTTGACTTTCCTTTAACTTTGTCAAAACTATCTAATGTTTTTTTCAAAAATAATTCCTCTGGCTTAACACACTTCTTAGCATCATCATTTTCTGCCTTATCTAAAAAAGGTTCTAATTTAGAAATAAATTTTCGATATATTTGAGTAACCAATCGTAAAGCCATAGATACTCCACAACCAACCCCCACTACCAACATTGCCTTTTCAATATAAGGTAAAATAGTATCAATTGCATGGGTTGTTTTATTCAATGCATCTGTTAACCCATCAACCAAAGGTCCAGGCATCAAATCTTTACTTTCTAAAGGAATATCTACAAAATATCCTAAATTAATACAACTAGTTTGAGTTTTAGTTTCACCCCAACCACCTTTAGCATTTCTTTCTTGAAAAGCTAATTTAATTTGTAATGGAAATTTTAATTGTCTTTTCTGAAAATCTTGCCATAAATTAGGATCTTTTTTTGTTAATTCACTAGTTCTACCCAATGTTGCTTGTAGATAATATGCAGTTTTATCTGGACTACCAACGGGCACAATATTTCTCGGAAAAATTTTACAACTAATATTAAAATCTCCTTGCTTAAGCATACCTGGAGTACAAGCTCGATCCACAGTCATAGACATAATCCGATAAGGTTGTTCTCCTTGTTTAGCTGCCACTGCCGAACCAGAATATTTTAATTTCAACATTGAACTAATAGTTTGTCTTCCATCATCCAACAAAGTAGGTTGTAATCGATAAGGTAATTGATACTCAATCATCGGATCAACATTAAATGCATAATCAGCAGAATAACAATTATAAATTAAAATCGTTTTTCTCGCGGCAAAATTAGTCACTCTTCCTAATTGATCTTCTGCTAAAATATAAATTTCAAAAGATTTTTGAGTTTGTCCCCTGATAATATCTGCTGCTGGCAAAACTACATCTACTAAACTAGATGGAATATGTCTTGGACTTAAATCTTTCAAAGAAATTGGAGTTCTTTCAAAATTAACATTAGAAAAAATAAACTTTCCTTGTTTATCTGCTGTCACTACTGCTCGCGCCTTCTTAAAATCTGGAGCCCGACTATAAACTTCCCGCGAAAAAACATAAAGATATACTTTCGCTCCTGGTTTAGTCAACCCAGTAATATCTGATTTTGCTCGACCTTCATAAAAAGTTGTTCCTCCCACTACTGTTGCTGTGACAGTTGGAACTTTGGTATCGGAAAATACTTGTAAAGATAAAATATTCTTTCTACCACCAATATCTTTAGCACTAATGTCAATATCGTTTTGTCCATCTCTTAAACTTACTTCCTTGGAAAAGTTATTAGTTTGTACTTTGTAAGCACTTCGATTATTAACAAAAATTTCCAATGAAACATTTTTATTAACTGTTCCTTCTAATTTAACTTTAGTTTGATTAACTCTAGCTAATACTGGTTTCAATGTAATTTTTGGTTTCTTTAAATCCGCATAAACACTAAATTTCTTACTACTTTTTTGACCTAATTTATCTTTCACTTCCAATTCAATCCGATTAACTACATCACTACTCAAACTTACTTTTGAAAACAAAAACGATTTATTCACTACTGCTTTTGTCGAAGTAGTAGCACCATTAACTTTCAATTTAACTTGTACTCCTGTATCTGTAGTTCCAGAAATATTAATCTCGGAAGAAGCCACACTACTTGGTAAACTAACAACTATTTTTGGCAAAGTTTGTGTTTTATTCCCTCCCAATACTACACTTTTTTTGGCCAATGTTGTAAATGAATAAAAACTACCTGAATTATTATCACTTTCATTCCCACTTTTAACTTCATAAAAATATTTAGTGGAATTTAATAAACCACTCAAAGAAAGGCTATGGTTTTCAACTTTTGTAAAATCGCTTTGAATACTTAATTTACTCAAATTTGTTCCATAATGAACATAACTATCTGCACTTTCATTGGTTTTCCAGTTAATCACTGCACCACTTCCAGTAACATTAACAGCTTGGATATCCGAAAAAGAAATTGCTTGAACTAGTGGCCAATTCAAAAAAAGCATAATCACTAACCAAACCTGAAAATTTCTATTCCAATGCTTTTTTTCATTCATTTAATCTTCGGCCCCAATACTGCTGCATTTATTCTAGAATACTTTTCTAATCCACCAATAAAACTATATAATTCCATATTGTCTTTGAAATTATCTTTAGTTAATACATTAAATGTAATCTCTTCCGCTGATTTCAATTTATCCCAATCCACAGTCCAATTACCTTGATATCCACCCAAAATAGTTTTATCATCCATCAAATAAATTTCTAATTGATATTCATAATCAGTACCTGCTAAAAAATTCAAAGCACTTTGATCTAAAACACTTTTACTTAATCCTGGAGATATAACTAATGTTTCTTGATGTTTACCCCAAGATTCTTTACTACGAGTGATTTTAATTGATACTGTTTCCTTATTACTCATTTGTTCTGTAGAACCAAGACTTTTAGCTTCTAAACCAACTAATGTATTGAATTTATTTTTCACCACTTTAATTTTCTTAGCTGGAAATTTTAATAGTTGAATCAATTCTAAATCTACACTTTTAGAATCATTGGCAACT
>CAYSWQ010000019.1:0-14584 GCA_964434885.1 uncultured Methanosarcinales archaeon
CTCCTGCTGAAGCACCTAAAGAAGAAGAGAAAAAAGAAGAACCTGTAGCTGAAGAAAAAACAGAGGAGAAAGGTGAATAAAAATGGCTAAGAAAAAAGACATCAAAGAAAGAAAGCCAAAAGAGAAAAAACCAGGTAAAAAGATGCATGAGTTATATGGTGTTTCTGGTAGCTCTATTGAAAGAAAAAATAAAAACTGTCCTAAGTGTGGCAAAGGAACTTTCATGGGCAAACACAAAGACAGACATGTCTGTGGTAAGTGTAAGTATGTAGAATATTTAAATTAATTTACTTCTTAATTTTATTAATATTTCTTATTATGTTGTTTCTAGAAAAAAATTGTTTGAAAAAAAAGAAAAAAAAGAAAAAACTAACCTTCTACTAATCGTAATAGTGCCTCTTTCTCATTACCAGTAAACACTATGTTAGTAATATTAACATCCAATGTATTTGGATTCTTATATGGCACCCTATTAAAATAGAAAGTATAGTTCATTCCCCGATAAAGCCATGGTGTTTCTGTTGAACCATCTAAGTTACTCAAATTAGTTCCTGTTAAATTAAGCTTTGCTCTATTAGCTTCCAATGAAGTAACATTAAATCCATACCATCCAACATCCATATAAGAAGTGTTGTTATTTCCCAAAGCTACATACATTTCTTGACTTTTTAATTGAGTTCCTCCTTGTACTACTGAAATTTTTGATAAAGGCCATCTCCATAATTCATCTGAATTTCCTGTGGCAGGAGCTAGATTTTTAGAACCACACCAAGCATTATCATTTTTATACTGGATACAAACATCACCACATCCAGGACTCGCAGCAGTTCCTTTCTTAATATCTGTAGTTGTAGAACAATCTGCTAAAGTAGTTACCACTTGCATTTCAGGAGGATTTTTTTTCAAACAAGTTTGTTTTGCTTTAAAAGTACATGTTGGCGCTTTCTGAACTGGTGCCGGAGCAGCAACTTTCTTCATCACACCCCAACTAAAAGGAGATTCTGAAGGAACTACATCTCCTGCACAGTATACTTTATTGATGTCATTAATAAATCCTTTAGGACCAACTTTAAAATCTACAGCAACAATACCTTCTGTTTGTCCACAATCCCAAAATTTCTTTCCATTAGGTTCACCTGGTCTTTCATTAACTCCTTGATTTCCCCCACAGAAACCCAGAATCTGGTGCATCCTTAAATCACTATTATAATTTCCTTGCAAACCAGTTAAAGGATCATTTCCACAATCAAAGTTAAAATTAGTTGTTCCTTTATTACTTACCATTCCAGATTTAGATCCTAAGTTACATCCCATTTGAAATTGACCAATTAACCTATAATTATGTTTACCAGCAAAACTCAAGGCAAATTCACTAGACGGACACACAGTAATATTATTCATATACCCTCTTGCGTATTCTAAACAATTATCTTCACACTTCGTTCTTTTATTATCGTCCGTTATTGCTTCACAATTCTTATTTTGTGGTTCTGTACACAATGTAAATTTGTCCCAACATCCTGGAGTTTGATCACAAGATTCCCAATCTTGAACAAAAATAGCCTTTCCTGCCAATGCTTTCTTACTTGTTTTAGAAGTTGTACTTTTCGAACACCCAACCAAAATCAAAGAAACAGCCAACAAACCTATTAACAAAAACATATACTTCTTTTTCATCTTATACACCTCTTAACAAATTAACTATTTAAACGTTAAATTGTTTTTTTTTTTTGAATATCTTTTTCGTTTATAAATATTTGTTTTTTGAAAAATAAGTCTCTTAAATCATTAACAATAATAAAAAAATAACAATACATAAATATAACATAATTTTTCTAAAGAAAATATGAACAACAATTTCCTAAGAGTCAACGCAGACTTACATTTACATGGACTTTATTCTATGGCTGTCAGTAAACAAATGCTTCCCAAAACAATTGGAGAACAAGCACCATCAAAAGGAATCCATTTATTAGGAACTGCAGATATCTTAAATCAAAAGTGGATTGATTTAGTAAAAGAACAATTAAATAAAATTGAAGAAGGAATCTATCAACACGAAAACAAAACTAAATTTATTTTACAAACAGAAATTGAAGATGCCAATAGAGTTCATCAGCTAATTTACTTTCCTAGTTTTTCCAAAGTTGAAGAAATTAGAGAACAATTTGCAAAAAAATGTAAAAACTTAGATTCGGATGGAAGACCAAAAATTTGGTTAACTGGAGAAGAAATCACAGAAATTTGTTCAGAAGCAGGTTGTTTAGTAGGTCCAGCCCATGCCTTTACTCCTTATTTTGGAATGTATGGTAAATTTAATTCTTACAAAGAATGTTATGGAGATCAATGGAATAAAATCCATTTCCTTGAACTAGGATTAAGTGCAGATACTTTAATGGCAGATCAAATTTCTGAATTACACAACCTTACTTTCTTAAGCAATTCAGATGCTCATTCTCCTTGGCCAAACAAAATGGGAAGAGAATTTAATACTTTCTTGATGAAAGAAATATCTTTCCCAGAATTAAAATTAGCATTAAAAAGAGAAAAAGGAAGAAAATCAATTCTCAATGTGGGTTTTAATCCTTTAGAAGGAAAATATCACAAAACTAGATGTATTAGTTGTTTAACTTTCTTTGAACCAAAAGACGCAGCCAGTTTCAAATGGAAATGCCCCAGTTGTAGTAAATCAATCAAAAAAGGAGTTGATTTCAGAATTAGTGAATTAGCTGGAGTTGGTCCTAATATTCATCCAGATCACCGTCCAGAATACAAACACATTATGCCATTAAGTGAAATTATTGCTTTAGCTTTAGGCATTAAAAACACTTGGTCACAAGGAGTACAAAAAGAATGGTTAAAGTTTGTCAAAAGATTTAGTAATGAAATTAATGTTTTATTAAGAACTGATTATGAGAAATTAGAAGAAATTAATCCCAAAGTTGCCGAATATGTACAATATTTTAGAGAAGGGAAAATAAAATATGTTCCTGGTGGTGGCGGTGTTTATGGTCAATTAGTTCCTCCAGGAAAAGCAGTTGAAATCAAAGAATTTAAAGAAAAACAAATGAGTTTAGGTGAATTTTAACTATAATTTCTATCTACATAAGTTCTTAACTTTGCTTTTATATTGAACATATGGGTACTAACTGTGCCTTCAGTAACACCAATCTTACTTCCTATTTCTTTGTATGTATATCCTTCTAAAAAAAGACCAACCACTTCTTGATGTCTTTTTGTTAATTTTTGATATCCTTTCCTCAAAAATTTTAATTGTTCATCATTCAATACTTTTTCTTCAGGTAAACTTTCAGAATTGAAACAAACCTCTTCTTTAAATTTATATTTTTTTCTCAAATTTTTATTAATCGTACTTCTAAGAATTCTGTAAAACCAAGTATTTATATGTGATCTTCCTTGAAATTTTGCATATCCTTCTACTACTGCTAATAAAAAATCCTGTTGAACATCTTCTCTATCTGCAGGATTTTCAATAAAACTAGCTACAACTGAAGTTAATTTAGGAAGATAATTTTTTATTTTATTTTCTAATTGAGACATATTTAATCAAAAAAACAGCTATTTTATAATTATTTACCATAAAAATATATAAAACCAAACCATTTTCTCATTAATCATGAAAGCACAAGAACTAAAAAAGAAATATTTGGAATTTTTCAAAAGTAAAGGGCATGCTATAATTGAGTCAGCACCTTTAGTTCCAGAAAATGATCCTACTGTTTTATTCACTACTGCTGGCATGCATCCACTAGTACCTTTTATCATGGGTGCACCACATCCATTAGGAAGAAGAGTAACCGATGTTCAAAAATGTTTACGAACTCAAGATATTGATGAAGTTGGTGATATTTCCCATACTACTTTTTTTGAAATGCTTGGTAATTGGAGTTTTGGAGAGTATTGGAAAAAAGAAGCAATCGAATACAGTTTTGAATTTTTAACAAAGGTTTTAAAGTTACCATTATCTCATTTAGCTTTTACTTGTTTTAAAGGAGACAAAGATTGTCCTAAAGATGAAGAATCTGCTAAATATTGGTTAGATTTAGGAGTAAACAAAAATAGAATTGCCTTTCTAGGAAAAGAAGATAATTGGTGGGGTCCACCTGGAGAAACAGGACCTTGTGGACCAGATACTGAAATGTTTTATTGGATAGGAAAAGAAAATCCACCAGAGAGATTTGATCCAGAAAATGATAATTGGTTGGAAATTTGGAATGATGTGTTTATTCAATATGATAAAACCAAATCTGGAGAATACAAACCACTAACACAAAGAACTGTTGATACAGGTATGGGGTTAGAAAGGGTTGCTGCAGTTTTACAAGGAAAGAAAACAGTTTTTGACACAGAATTATTCCAACCAATTTTTAATGAAATTTCAAAATTAAGCAAAACAGAACCAGATGAAAAGAACATCATTTCTTACCGAATCATTGCTGACCATATGCGAGCTTCAGTATTCCTTTTAGGAGATGGTGTAATTCCTAGTAATCTAGACCAAGGTTATGTCTTACGTAGATTTATTAGAAGATCAATTCGACAATTAAAAAAATTAGGAATGCCAATTGAAAAAATTGACTTAACTTCTTTAGTTAAATTAATTGTTAAGATGTATGAAGAAGAGTATTCTGTCTTAGATGAGAAAAAAGAATTAATTCTAGAAGAATTACAAAAAGAACAAGAAAAATTCACAAAAACCTTAGAAAAAGGGTTAAACAAATTTTCTCGAATATCTTCTGGAAATATTTCTGGTGTGGATGCTTTTCTATTGTTTCAATCATATGGTTTTCCGATTGAGATGACTCAAGAATTAGCTGCAGAAAAAGGAATTAAAGTTGATGTTAAAGGTTTTGAAACAGAATTTGAAAAACACCAACAACTTTCTCGAGTTGGAGCAGAACAGAAATTTAAAGGCGGATTATCTGATGCTTCTGAAGAAACCACAAAATTACATACTGCTACCCATTTATTGAATGAAGCTTTGAAAAAAGTCTTAGGTAAAGATGTTCGTCAAAGAGGAAGCAATATCACTGCCAAAAGATTAAGATTTGACTTTAACTTTGATCGGAAATTGACTGATGAAGAGAAAAAAGCTGTTGAAGAAGAAGTGAATAAACAAATTGAAGCAGGTTTAGAAATAATTAAAGAAGAAATGGATCGCGATGAAGCTTTGAAAGTTGCCCATGGTGAATTTGGAGCTAAATATCCAGATCGAGTTTCTGTCTATACTATTGGAAAAGACTACAGCAAAGAAATCTGCATGGGACCACATGTCAACAATACAAAAGAACTAGGTCATTTCAAAATCAAAAAAGAACAATCTAGTTCTGCTGGTGTGAGAAGAATCAAAGCTGTTTTGGAGTGAACAATGGAAAAAAGATTAGCTTTAATGATATTTTATAATGATCGAAATAAAATTCTTCTTCAAGATAGATCAAATATGAGTAAATGGGGTGAAGATTGGGGTTATTTTGGTGGAGCAATTGATGGAGATGAAACCCCTAAAAAAGCAATTATTAGAGAAATTCAAGAAGAATTAAAATTTGAAATTAATTCTTTTGATTATTTGGGAAAATATGAAAAACCAGGAAAACCATTAAAAAACCCATCAATTGAAATAAATGTTATTCAAGAAGTATTTGTTTCTAAAATTAATAAAAAAGAGTTTGATTCAATGGTTTTACATGAAGGAGCAGGAATGAAATGGTTTTCCGTTAAAGAAGCTATGGTATTAAATATGTATCCTTTAGATCCACAAATATTAGTTGATTTTGAAAGAAAATATAGTAATTAAAAAAAATAAATTCAATTCTCAAACCAAAACATTTATATAATATATTATACATTTGTATAAAAAAACAAACAATTGTATAAAATGGTAGACAATAAAGAAAAGATTTTAAAGAAGTTATTTGAAAAACCAGAATATAAATTTCATATCAGGGAATTAGCTAGAGAAACTAAGCTTAACCCAAATACAATAATCAACCTTACAAAAGAATTAGTTAAAGAAAAAATCATCATCAAAAAAAGAAATAAGAACATAGTTGAAATTTATTGTGATTTAGACTCCAAAAATTACAAAAGAAAAAAACAACTATACAATATCTCTTCAATCAATAATTCAGGCCTGCTTGATTATTTAGTAGATTTTTATAATCATCCGCAAGCAATTATCCTCTTTGGTAGTTTTTTAAGAGGAGAAGATTTTTCTGGAGGAGATATAGATATTGCTGTAATCTCTACTAATAAAAAAGAATCAGATTTAATTAAATTTGAAAAAAAATTAAAAAGAAAAATTCATTTATTATCTTTCACTTACAAAGAAATCTCAGATGAATTTTACACTAATTTAATAAATGGATTTGTTTTATATGGTTATCTAAAATATGAAAGAGTTTGATAAATTTATAGAAGAAAGAAAAGTTAAAAGAATTTCAATAGATCAAGAATTAGCAAATTCTTTAATTAAAAATGTAGAAATAAGAGAAAAAAGCATTTCCAAATTACAATCTGAAGAATTTCCTATGTTGGTTTTTGAAAACTTTTATGATTGTTTAAGAGAACTATTAGATGCTCTTTTGGCGTTATCTGGCTACAAATCATATTCACATGAAGCACCAATAATCTATTTGAAAACATATCAATTACCCGAGAATATAATTTTTGAGCTTAATCGATACAGAAAGAAAAGAAATAATTCAAAATATTATGGCAAAATGCCAACTGCTGAAGAAGCAGAAGAAATAAAATCTTTTTATATAAAAACAAAACCTAAACTATTTGAAATTATTGATTCAAGGAGGAACAAAAATGAATGATACAATTATTATTGGAGCTGGTATCGCTGGATTAACAGCTGCCATATACGCATCAAGAAAAAAAATGGAATACAAAATCCTCTCTTCAGATTTTGGTGGACAATTTATGGTCAGTGGAGAAGTTTTAAATTACCCAGGGATTGTCAAAACCACAGGCATAGAATTCTCTAACACCATGGAAGAACAAATGAAATTTAATGATGTTAAGGTTTTAACTGAAACAGTCAAAGAAGTAAAAAAGATAAAAAACCAATTCAAAGTAATCACCAATAAAAACACTTACGAAACCAAATCCGTCATTATCACTACTGGTTCCCATCCTAGAAAACTAAATGTACCTGGAGAAAATAAATTTGAAAAGAAAGGAGTAACTTATTGTTCAATTTGTGATGGACCATTATTTTCTGGAATGGATGTAGCCATTATTGGGGGAGGAAGTTCAGCTTTAGAAGCAGTAGATTTTCTAAAAGATATTGCCACCAAAATATACTTGGTTGTACGTGGTGATAAATTAACTGGCCACGAATATTTAATTGAAAAAGTAAAAAACAACAATAAAGTTGAAATTCTATTTAATACTAATACTAAAGAAATTCTTGGAGATAGTTTAGTAACTGGAATAAAAATAGAACAAAACAACAAAGAAAAAGAATTAGCTGTAAAAGGGGCAATTATTGAAATCGGCAGAATTCCAAACACAGAATCATTCAAGAATTTAGTTGAATTAGATGAAGATCAACATATCCAAGTTGATTGTCAAGGTCAAACTAATGTTCCTGGAATCTTTGCTGCCGGAGATTGTGCTTCCGGCCATGAATATCAATACATTATTTCTGCTGGACAAGGTTGTATGGCTTTATTAAAAGCAGCTCGATATTTAGCCAATTTGAAAGATTAATTTTATAAACAATAAACCTTTTATTCAACTATGAATAAATGTCCTAAATGTGGATCAAAAGATGTAGAAATAATAGATGAAGATGGATCTATTAAATGTAAACATTGTGATTTCGATGAATTAGAAGATAGTTTTCCTCAAGAAAGAAACACCCAAAGAGAAAAAGCCAACTTCAATCCATATAAAAGTGGCGGAACTAGAAGAGGAAAAAAGTGAATAAACTTTTCTTTGGAACTGCAGGTATTCCAATTTCTACTCCCAACCGCAACACAATCAATGGAGTTTCTTATGTTAGAAAGTTAAATTTAGATTGTATGGAGTTGGAATTTGTCCGTTCCATTAATATTTCTAAAGAAAAAGCTCCTGAAATAAAAGAAGCTGCCAAAAAAAACAACATTCATCTTACTTGTCATGCCCCTTATTTCATTAATTTAAACTCAGATAAACCTCAAATTATTGGGGCAAGCAGACAACGAATTATCAACTCAGCCAAAATAGCTAATCTTTGTGGAGCGAAATCAGTAACATTTCATGCTGCTTATTATTTAAAACAAGATCCAGAAAAAGTATATCTTCAAGTCAAAGAACAAATTAAAAAAATATTAGCAATCTTAAAAGATGAAAGTAACAAAATAATGATTCGCCCAGAAACCACTGGTAAAGCAACCCAATGGGGAGGTGTCAATGAAATAGTGAAATTATCAACAGAATTAGAACAAGTGCAACCTTGTATTGATTTCGCCCATTTATACGCCAGAAGTATTGGTAAAATAAATAGTTATGATACTTTCAAAGAAATTTTAGAACATGTAGAAAAACATCTGGGAACAGAAGGGTTACACAATATGCACATTCATATGTCTGGAATCTTTCATGGACCAAAAGGGGAAAGACATCATCTAACTTTAAAAGAATCTGAATTTAATTATCTAGCTGTCTTAAAAACATTAAAAGAATTCAACTGCAAAGGAATAGTGATCTCTGAATCACCAAATATCGAAAAAGATGCTTTGCTAATGCAAAAAGAATATCAAAAAATTTAAATTACCGATACATTTAAATTTAAAGACTATTTACTTTAACTATTAGATTAAATAATATTAAATTGATTATCAAAAAAAGAGGTGTTATGATGGCTGAAAAAAAATCCACTAATGAAAAATTACAAGAAAAAATATTTATGAAAAAAAAGAGTGCCTGGTTAACTTATTCAAAAAATAAAGTTTTTGACTTTTGTGAAGATTACAAAAATTTTCTAGCTAAAAATAAAACTGAAAGACTTTGTGTTCAATATTTAATCAAAAATTTAGAAAAAAAGAAATTCAAAGAAATTTCTCAAGTTAAAAAAATAAAACCGGGAGATAAAGTTTACAAGAATATCAAAAATAAAGCAGTAATTGCTGCTATCATTGGAAAAGACAAATCATTTAATCTGGTTGGTAGTCATCTTGATTCTCCAAGATTAGATCTAAAACCAAACCCTATCTATGAAGATAGTAATTTAGCTTTGATGCAAACTCATTATTATGGTGGAATCAAAAAATATCATTGGGTTAATACCCCTTTAGAATTACATGGTATAATTTTCACCAAAAATAAAAAAATAAATTTATCTATTGGAAGTGGAAAAAATGAACCCAAATTCATGATTCCTGACTTGCTTCCTCATTTAGCAAAGAAACAAATGGAAAGAAAAGGAAACCAAGTGATAGAAGGTGAAGAATTAAACATCTTAGTTGGTAATATTCCAGTTGATGACGCTAAAATTAAAGACCAAATAAAATTTACAGTAATGAAAGAATTAAATAAAAAATATGGAATCACTGAAGAAGATTTTGTTTGTGCTGAATTAGAACTTGTCCCTTATGGTGAACCAGTTGATGTTGGTTTAGATCGAGGATTAATTGGTGCTTATGGTCAAGATGACAAAGTTTGTGCTTATACATCACTACAAGCATTCTTAAAACTAAATAAACCAAAAACTACAGCCGTAGCAATGTTTGCTGATAAAGAAGAAATTGGTTCTATGGGAGATACAGGTGCTAGCAGTTTTATGTTGAATAGTTTTACCAAGGAAATTATTAACAAAGCTGGATGGAAAACAAACTCTTTACTATTGCTGGAAAAATCAAAAGCAGTTTCTGCTGATGTTACTGCTGGAATGAATCCAAGTTACAAAGATGTTAATGATCCTAGCAATGTTTCTTATTTGGGAAAAGGAGTTTCTATAGAAAAATATGGTGGAGGAGGAGGGAAATATTCTACTCACGATGCTAGTGCTGAATACATGGCAGAAATTAGAAATATCTTAGATAAAGAAAAAATCCCTTGGCAAACTGGAGAATTAGGAAAGATTGATTTGGGAGGTGGAGGAACTATTGCCATGTTTTTATCCAGATATGGAATGGATTGTTTGGATGCTGGTCCTTGTGTATTGGGAATGCATTCTCCATATGAAGTAACTTCCAAAGTAGATGTTTATTCCTCTTATCTATTTTACAAAGCATTTTGGGAAACTTAATCTATCTACTCCAATATATAAATCTTTAAAAGAAAGATAACAAAAAAACAAAACAGAAAAATTTAACGAGGTATTTAAAATGGGAGAAGAAAGCGAATGTGGATGTTGTTGTGGTCATGATGAACCAGCTTCAGAAGAAAACAAATGTGGTCCTGAAGAAGTATGTACTCCAGAAGGAGAATGTGTTCCAAAAGAAGAAGCTAAATCTGGTCCAGATATGATTAGAGATATCTTGAACTTTGTTGCTGTTAAAAAAGAAGAAGAAAAACAGGACGTTACTACCTGTATTGATCCAGAAACAGCAGATAAATTAGCTTGTATGTTGGAAGAATTAGTTAAAAAAGCAGCTGAATGTTGCGACAAATAATTTTATTTTAATTTCTTTTTTTATTGATATCCAATTGTTGTGTTTTCTAAAGAATTACCATAAACAGAAGCCACATGAGGTAATTTATACAAATTATTTATGGGTCTTAATTTGTAATCATTTGATGCTTTTTTAGGTAGCAAATAATTACTACTAAATTTATCATCCAAAGTAAAACTTTTCTTATTTGAATACAAATTAGAAAATTTACCTCCTGGCTTCATATCTAATTGAGCAACTTGATTATTCATTAATCTTTTCATATACTCAGGTTTAGCAGCTGGAAGAGGAACATATCTAGCTTGCATTGCGTACAATTTCATTATTGCTCCTCTTTCGTGAGCAACTCCTGGATCGCTTTCTTTAACACTTTTGACATAATTTCTTATTGATGTCATCTCTAAAGTAGCGCTTAAATCATTTTCCATTTTAGTGAGACTTTCTAGTTTTTATTATCTATAGAAAGACATTTTGATATAAAACTATTTCGGAAAAAGTGAGACAAAAAAATCATTAAGAAAAAGTGTTTATTTCTCTCCAAATATCAATTTTCTTCAAATTTTTTGGTTGATTTGTTCCAATCAATTCAATCCATTTTGAAAAATTATTATGTCCATTAAGATCTAAAAGATTAATTATGTTATAACCTTTTATTAAACGAGAATCATTAACTTTATAATCAAAAGTTTTAGCTACCTTAAAACCATTCTCTTCCAAAATATTAGAAATATCTTCCATTAATGATCTACTTTTTGAACAACCCGTGATTATTGGATAATGGCCTTTTCTTAATTTAAAAGAAAAGTCAGTGTCAGATACTCCCTTAATAAAAGAAAACAATAATTTTTTGTCATTATAGAAAATTTTTGGAACTCTAAGATTGTTTTTGGGACTTTTTGTTAATCCGACATCATTCAAAAGAAAGTTGACTAAATTTTTTGACCAAATATTAATTCCATAAATTCTATTTGTACTCATTAATTTTGGTGATACATCAATGTTAAAAAGTTTTTTAAAAAGAGGAGCTACAACAGAATCATAAAATTCTTTTTCATCTTTTGGATTCCCTCCGCAATTAACAAGATATTCGTACTTTGCTTCTCTAATACCTATATGTCCATCTCCAACTAATACACCACATAGATAAGCCAACTCTTCATTTATTTCAGGAATATTTATTTTCTTTAATGTGCTCATTTTTATTAAAAAAATACTTCTTTTTCTCAAAAATAAAATAAATAGAAAAAATATATAAATTCTACCTGGACTTGTCTACTTGTCCACTACTCAATAAGTAAGAAAAAGGAAGGAAAAATCCTTCCAAATTATAGCGGAGAGTGGATTTGAACCACTGATCTTTACCCGAAAAACACATTGTGATTTTCTCCGGGTTATGGGCCCGGCAAGGACTCCAAACTCCTCCACTCCGCTGTAACACTTAAAGAATTACACTCATTTATAAAAGTTCTTGTAAAAATTAACTCATTAGAATCAATAACATTTATATAATCAAAACATTTAATATTTCAAATGGCAAAAAAGAGGAGCAATAAAAAAGTAGTTTCTAAACGCAGTAAAACAAAAAAAATTGTATTATTAATTTTAGCTTTAATTGTATCTATCTTCTTTATCATCCCTTTATTCTTCAGTTTATTTAATGGGACCAAATTGGGCAATGTTGCTTTAATCTCTGTAAATGGTGTAATCATGGGAGGGGATGGTGGAGGCTCGTTAGGACAAACTATTGCTTCTTCAAAAACAATTGTTAGTTTTCTAGAAGATGCCGAAAAAAGAACCAATGTTAAAGCCATTCTTTTAGAAATAAATTCTCCAGGTGGAGGAGCAGTTGCTTCTGATGAAATAGCTTCTCAAATAAAATCAATGAAAAAACCAGTGGTTTCAGTAATTAGAGAAGTTGGAGCTTCCGGAGGTTATTGGATTGCTTCAGCAACAGATCATGTTATTGCTAATCGTATGTCTATCACTGGTAGTATCGGAGTAATTAGTTCTTATTTAGAATTTAGTGAATTAATGAAAGAATATGGTGTTGGTTATGAAAGATTAATTGCTGGTAAATACAAAGATGTCGGAACACCATTTAGAAAATTAGAAGTTGAAGAAAAACAATTATTACAAGGAAAAATTGACAAAATTCATGATTTCTTTATCAAAGAGATTTCAGCTAACAGAAAATTGAAAGAAAGTGAAGTTAAAAAAGTAGCAACTGGAGAATTCTTTTTAGGAGTAGAAGCAAAAAATTTAGGTTTAGTTGATGAACTAGGAAATAAGAAAACTGCTGAAAACTACTTAAAAAAGAAACTAGCATTAAAAGAAATCAATTATGTTAAATACGAAACTAAAAAAAGTTTGTTATCTTCTTTAATGGGAGTTATCTCCCAAAACTTCTTTAAGATTGGAGAAGGAATTGGTTCTGGTTTGGTTAAAAACCAAATCTCTTGGATTTAAATACATAACTTATTTAAACTAAAATTCTAAATCAATTTTATGATTCAAGAATACAATAAATTAGTCAGAGACAAAATCCCAGAAATTATTCGGGCAGATAATAAAACACCTTACACACACAAAGTTTCAGGATCTGAATTAGAAGATGCTTTACAAAAAAAATTAACAGAAGAAATTAGAGAATTTCGAAAATCTAGAACTATGGAAGAATTAGCAGATATTTTAGAAGTTGTAGAAGCATTAATTCAAATTAATCACGAATATATGCCAGAAAGAACAAGAGTATATAGTATAGCTAATAACTACAATATAACAAAAATGGAATTAGAATCAATCAGAGCAAATAAAGCAAAAGAAAGAGGTACTTTTTCTCAAGGAATAATTCTAGAATATGTAGAATATTAAACCTTCTCGCCATAAATAAAAATATGTTGCCAAAACAATCCTCTTTTCTTTACTATTTTCACTTTTAAATTAGCTGCATTAAACCATCTTTTTAATTTTCTCTCATCGCTGATCCAAGGTACATTAGGAATGATATGAAAAAATTTATCATAATCCAAAATAACAATTTTAGAACCCTTCCTCATTTTTCTACTCATGTCTTTCAAAACTTGCTTAGGTTTTTGTAAATAAGAAAAAATACCTGTGGAAATAATAACATCGAAATGAGGTACTTTTCGTTTCGGTTTAAAATTTATTAATGAATCAACATGAAAGAATTCCAAATGCTTATATCGATTCAACTGTTTTTCTGTAATATCTACATTATGATCTAAGACATCTGTAACATAAACTCTTCCCCTAGGTAAAACTTTTTTAGTTAATCTCCTAGTCAATGCTCCAGAAGAACAACCATATTCTAAAACTCTTTTATTTTTCAAATTCCCAGCTAACAAAAAAACTCTTTTTCTCAAACCAAAAGGAAAAAATAAATTTTCAAAAATAATTAGCAAGTAAGTTAATTTAGCATTAACTTTTTTTATCGCCGGAGCACTATAATACATCTCGATTAAAAAATAAATTGGAATTCCCAACACAATTAAAGAAATTCCTAATTTCAAAATTTCATAAGCCCCATGTGTTTCTTTTAACCACATATAAATCAAAAACAACATAAACAAAGATACAATAATTGGACCTACTTTCCCAAAAGGGGCAGTATAATGTCGATGGGCTCGAGGTTTTTTAAATCTCAAAACTACCACACACAACAACACAAAAGCATACATTACTAAAACTAAAGGCACCAATAAATGTAACAACGTTGTATATGATCCTGCTCCAACAATAACTAAAATCGTAGTTAAAATTGTTTGGAAAAAAATTGCACGATGAGGTGTATTATTTTTATGGTGGATTTTAGCCATTTGAGTAAGAAATAATTTATCTTTCGCCATTGCTAATAATAATCGCGGAGCTGAAACAATCCATCCAGCAACACTCCCAATAATCGCTAAATAAACTAAAATCGCAAAAATATCATTCCC
>CAYSWQ010000020.1:0-14343 GCA_964434885.1 uncultured Methanosarcinales archaeon
AAGGAGCTGATGTCTTGGTAGATGGTTCCGCTGACCTAGCGAGATTCCTTAAAGTAAGTCCAATTTTAGTTGGATTAACAATCGTTGCTTTTGGAACTTCTCTACCAGAATTCATTGTTAGTTTATTTGCAGTTCTTGGAGGTAGTGCTGATCTTTCTATCGGAAATATTGTGGGAAGTAATATTGCCAATATTGCTTTAGTATTAGGAATAAGTGCTTTATTTGTTCCATTAGTAGTTAAATCAACTACTTTAATGTATGAATTTCCTTTTATGTTAGTTTCCAGTTTCTTATTTCTAATCTTAGCAAATGATTCTTATTTATTTGGAAAAAACACTTTTTTCATTGGTAGATTGGACGGAATAATCTTACTAATCATCTTTGTAATTTTTATCATCTATGTTTACAAATCACTTAAAAACCAAAGAAATCAAGTTAATAATGACAAAAAAGTAAAAAAAGAATTTGCCGAAGAATATAAACATAAAAATCCATTATGGAAAAATACTGTTATGATCATTACTGGAATCATTATGTTGGTTGTCGGAGGAAAACTGTTCGTTAATTCTGCCTCTGAATTAGCTAGATATCTTGGTTGGGGTGAAGCTTTTATTGGAGTAACTATTGTTGCTTTAGGAACTTCTTTACCAGAATTATTTACTTCTGCTGTAGCTGCTTACAAGAAAGAAGCAAGCATCGCTATTGGTAATATTGTTGGAAGTAATATCTTTAATATCTTAATGGTTTTAGGAATAGTTGGAATCATTAAACCAATCGCCATCAACCAATCGTTATTGTTTTTCGATGGAATGATCATGATTGGAATTACTTTACTTTTCCTACTCTTTTCCACCATCGGCAAAAACCTCAAACGCTGGGAAGGAGTTGTCTTACTACTCACTTACTTTTCTTATATTGGTTATTTAGTTTGGAGTTTGTAAACATTTATAAAACAAAAACAATTTAACAACCTAGGTGGAATTCTAGAGATTTATTTAGATGATAAGTGAAATAATTGATGAATTTGATGGGATAATATTAATTCACCCGGAATGGTACTTAGATGATATATGTAAAGGAGAAGATTTTTTCCCAAAAGTAGATAATTATCTAATCGATCTTCAAAAAGCAAATAATGCCGTTCAGAAATCTAATTCTCAAGTGTTTATTCTTCCTAATGATTACTCTTTACTTAATCAAATGCCACCAGAAATAACCGCTTCTTGGAAAATTTTAGGAAAAGACCAAGAATTTAAATTTTATACCACTCCAGATTTACCATTGCAAGAAATCAGTAAACAAACAAAAACACCTCTTTCTGATTTAAGATTCATTTATGGGGGAATGTTGACTTCTGCTTGTGTTTCTTCCTTTGCTATGAGATCTTCTGCTTCTTATGATGGACCTCATCCTTTTATTAAACCTGCATCAATGGAATTAGAAGCCACTCAAAAAGCCAGTTATGGTTTTGTGCTAGAAGAACTATGTAGTGATTTTATTTTTAATAATTAAAACTAAACCTTTAAATAAATATAAAATTTCTCAATGTTATGGATATAGATTGGAATAAAATTCAAGCCAAATGGCAAAAGAAGTGGGAAAAAGAAGAACTAGGTAAAGCCACAATAAACAAAGACAAGCCCAAGTTTATGATGATCTTTGCTTATCCAGGTATCTCTGGATTCTTACATGTAGGCCATATGCGAGGTTTTTCTTATACTGATGCTATTTGTAGGTATAAACGTTTAACTGGCCACCAAGTGCTTTATCCAGTTGGTACTCATGCTTCTGGTAATCAAGCTATTGCTTTTGCCAATAAAGTAAAAAACAAAGATGAAGCTTGGATTAATTACCTTCTCAACAATGGCTGTCCAAAAAGTAAATTAAAAGAATTAGAACAACCAGAAAAAATTATAGAATATTTCAATGAAGTTTATGTTAACGATTATTGGAAGAAATTTGGTTTTCTTTGTGATTGGGACCGTTTTATTTGTACCAGTTATCCAGACTACCAGAAATTTATGCACTGGCAATTCAAAAAACTAATGGATAAAAATCTTTTAGTGCAAAAACCCTATTTTGCTACAGCTTGTATTAAATGTGGTCCAGTTGCTGTTGATCCTTCTGAAACCGACATCTCCAAAGGAGGTCATGCTGAAAAACAAGAATTTACTTTATTAAAATTCAAATTAAAACAAGAAAACAGCGAAGAACCAATTTATCTGATTGCCGCTACTTTAAGACCAGAAACTGTCTTTGGTCAAACTAATCTTTGGATTAATCCAAGTGTTAAATATGTTAAAGTTAAAGTTGGAATTGAATCTGATGAAAACCATAAAGATGAAACTTGGATTATGAGTCAAGCAGGAGCAGAAAAATTAGGATATCAAAAAGATGACGTAATGTTAGAAGAAGATATCGATCCCAGAGAACTAATCGGCCAATATACAGAAGCTCCAGGAATCAACAAAAAAATAATTATCTTGCCTTCAAGACTATGCAATCCAAAAGTTGGAAGTGGTATTGTCACTTCTGTTCCTAGTGATGCCCCTTATGATTATATTGCTTTAAAGAAATTACAAGAAGATAAAAAAAGATGTGAAAAATTCGATTTAAATTTCCAAGAAATAAATCAAATTAAATTAATTCCAATTATTAGATCTAAAGGCTACGAAGATTTTCCAGCGAAAGAAATTGTAGAGAAATTAAATATCACTAGTCTTAAAGATACTGAAAAACTAGAACAAGCCACTCAAGAAATTTACAAAGCTGGATTTCATACAGGAGTAATGAGGGAAAATTGTGGTGAATATGCTGGAAAGAAAGTAATTGAAGCTAAAGAATTAATCAAAGAAAAACTTATCAACCAAAATAATGCTGATATCTTACATGATTTAAGTGAAGAAGTTATTTGTCGTTGTGGAGATAAAGTTATTATTAAAAGAATTGATGACCAATGGTTTATCAAATACTCAGATGGAGAATTAACTGAGCAAAGTAAACAACAAGTTCAAAATATGGATATTTATCCTCACGAATACAAAGAAAATCTGCCTGGAATTTTAGATTGGTTTCAAGATCGAGCTTGTGTTAGACTAGGTAATTGGACTGGAAGTAAATTTCCTTTTGATGATAAATGGACTATTGAACCAATCAGTGATTCCACCCTCTACCCTAGCTACTATATAATTTCAAAATTTATTAACCAAAAACAAATAAAAACCCAAGATTTAACTGAAGAATTTTTTGATTATGTTTTCCTCGGAAAAGGGGAACCTAAGAAAAATTGGAAGGAAATCAAAGAAGAATTTGATTACTTTTATCCTTTAGATCTTAATTTAGGAGGAAAAGAACACAAAACAGTTCATTTCCCAGTTTTTTTAATGAATCACGTAGGAATTTTACCTCAAGAGAAATGGCCTAAAGGGATTTTTGTTAATTGGTGGGTTACTGGAAAAGGTAGCAAAATTTCTAAATCTAAAGGGGGAGCAGTTCCTATTCCTGAGGCCATGGAAAAGTATGGTGTTGATGCTATGCGGTTATATTATGCCCATATTGGCAGTCCTCATGTTGATGTTATGTGGACTGAAGACATTGTCTTTAATTACAAAAGTAGCTTAGAAAGAACACTTGGCTTAATTACTGAATTAAAAAAGAAAGAAGGTTCTCGAAGTTTAATTGATGATTGGATTCTATCTAAAGTAAATGGCCATATCAAAAAAGCTAATCAAGTGATGGAAAATTTTGATTTAAGGGAATTAGCAACTATTGTGTATTACAATTTTTATGATGATTTGAGATGGTATTTACGAAGAGGAGGAGACAACCCCCAAATAATAAAAAAAGTAATTTCTATTTGGTGTAAATTAATGAATCCAATTACTCCTCATTTAAGCGAAGAATTAAATCAAGATAAATCTCTTGTTTCCGCTGCTGAATGGCCAGAAGTAGACCAAGAAAGAATCAGTCTCAAAGCTGAAGCTGGAGAGGAAATGATCAAAAATACTTTAGTAGGTATGAGAAAAGTAATTGAATTAGCAGGTTTAGAAAAACCAAACAAATTTACTTTGTTTGTAGCTGAGAAATGGAGATATGATTTTTTTAGCATAGTTAAAGGAGAGATTAGCAGAACTCGAAATGTTGGAGAGATAATTAGAAAAGTTCTTGAAAATGAACAACTTAAAACCAAAGGTAAAGAAATTAGCAAACTTGTTGGAATGTTGCTCAAAGATGTTTCTAAATTACCTAGTTTAGTTTTATCACAAGAAGAAGAATCGGAACTCATAAACTCTGCTCAAAAATTTCTAGAAAAAGAATTTGCTTGTGAAATTAAAATAATTCTAGCAGAAGATAGTGATAGTTCTAAAGCTAAATCAGCAATCCCTGGGAAGGTTGGTGTTTTGGTTGAATAAATTTATAAAACAACTCAAAATCAAACATAAAGTGGTTTCTAGAGTTAGATTAAAATGAAAAGACCAAAACCTACAAAACAATTAATCTTAGATGTAACTGGAGAAAACCAAGCTCTAATCAGTTCTCTACATCACGGATTATATGAAACTAGTTTAAGAAATTTCTATTCAGTTTTAGATTTTGATGAATTAGTTGCTTTTGCTGCCTCATCTTGGAAAGCTAGAGAAAGAAGAACTCTATCTCCCCACTTACTTGTTCCTAATGAAGATGTTTATAATTTATTTTCCACAGTTTATCAGATTGGATTCCCTTGGTTAAACAAACACAAATACCTTTCTTCCGAAGCCATAAGAAAAAAACACAAAAAAATGAATCCTTTTCAAAAAAGAGATTTAGAAGATAGATTACACCAAGTTTCTCCGGAAGCAGTACAACATTTGAAAAGACAATTACAAGAACCAGTTAATGAATATGTTTTTGAGTGTCAATATCATCAAAGAAAGGCTGCTAGAGGGGGAGACAACCATCGATTAGAAATTATGACTTTTCAAAATGTTTACCCTAAAAGGGGAAAAATTGTTCCTGCTTATGCTTCTGAAATATCTAGAATGGTTTCCAGATATACACAAGAACACGAACAAATCAATCAACCCCAACCAAAAAAACAACCAACCAACAAACCAACTCAATTAAAGTTAATCTAATCAACGCTTCCCCAACGCAATCTTTGCCTGAATCATTTCATGCATCCTTTTCAAGAATTCTTGCTTGTCTTCTAATTTTAATATTTCAGAATAACCGGCAATATTTAAATTAAAAGCAAATGGGCTCGGAACAGTAGTATAAATTTCTTCTAATTTTATTTTACCAGAACCAATCTTATCTAAAATAGTTTGAGTGTGTTCAAAATCCATTAAGTCTTCCAAAACTTCCCGTCTGGCTTCTTTCAAGATTGGAAAATCATCAGAAATACGTCGACAAGCATTCATCAAAATTTTACTCGAAACTTGTTGTCTACCAACCCTTTTCTTCCTTCCTTTATATTGTCGTAAAATCATTAAAGACCGACCAGCACAATGTCTAAACCTACGACTTAAAATTTCACTCTTTTCAATTGCCTGTTCCGCAATACGACGTAACTCTTTTGGCTCTAAAGCTTTCAATGCTTTAATCACATTAACTTGTTTATCAGAACTCAAATAAAACCCATTATCAGTTATTCCTATTTCTACATCTCGATGCTGCAATCTACCAATAGCAAAAGCCAACACTCGAGAAAAACAATCATTAACTCGCCGACCAAACAAAGTATGAAAAATAATATATTTCCTATCTTTATCAGTAAAATGTTCTATAATAATTTTTTTATCTGAAGGGATTCCTGCAAAATCAAATTGATCTTTACAATAATGGTAAATCTGGTCTGCTGTTTTTTTATCAATATATAAATATTCAATAATAAAATCTAAAATCTCTTTTTTGTTTAATTTTTTCTTAAATTTTCCAGAAATCAAACTTCTAAATCTACTAATACTCATTGCCAAATCAAAACTCAAAGGTAACATTTCTGAAAACCAAGCCGGTACATTTGGTGGTCTAACAGGAGAAGCATTTACTTGCATAGTCATTCCTCTTGAATATTTAAATTCATAAACCTCTCCTCCTAAAACAAAGACATCTTTTGATTTTAACTTCTCCAAAAAACCTTCATCAATCTTACCTACAACTTGATCTCCGATTTTAACTGAAATATAACTTTCATCTGGAATGGTTCCAATATTGGTCATGTAAATAACTCTTGCTAATTTGCCTCTTTTACCTAATAAACCAGTTTTTTTATCCCAAAAAATTTTAGCATAAACATAACGATCTTCTAAAGAATTATACTCTCCTGCCAAAAATTTTATCACTTCTTCATAATCTTTCCATTCTAACTCTTGATAACAATAACTTTGTTTAATTAAATTAAATAAATCATTAATTTGCATCCTATCCTGGATTAAAATACCATAAATTTGCTGTGACAACACATCTAATGCATTTTTAGGAATATCAATTCGATCAATTTTTCTTTCCTTAGCAGCTTTTAATAAAGCACTACACTCCACTAAATCATCTCTATCCATTACAATCATTCTGGCTTTTACCTTACTATGTAATTGATGACCTGCTCTCCCTGCCCTTTGTAAAAATCTCGCTACGGATTTAGGGGAACCTAAACAAATAACCAAATCAATATATCCAATATCAATTCCTAATTCTAAACTAGTAGAACTAACAATACATTTTAATGCCCCTTTTCGTAATTTTTCTTCAGTTTCAAATCTCAACTCTTTACTTAAACTACCATGATGAGCTGCAATATTGTTTTCATATTTTCCATAATCTTCTTTCAAATTATGAACAACTCTTTCTGTTCCTGCTCTAGTATTGGTAAAAATTAATGTTGTCTTATGATCTTGAATTAAATTATGAATTAATTTATACATTGCTTTATGTTTTAACATGTAATCAACTTGAACTAAATCTTTTACAGGGCTAATTACTTTTAAATCCATTTCTTTCAAGAATTGCACATCAATAATTCCTACATTTCTAAGTTTCCATTTCCCATCTTTTTTCCCATAACCCACTAAGTACTTAGCAATCTCTTCTAATGGTGCTACTGTGGCTGATAAACCAACCCTACACATTCCTGGGCTATTTTGATGCAACCTTTCTATTGAAATTGATAAATCAACTCCCCTTTTATTTTCCGCCATAGAATGAATTTCATCCAAGATACACCATTGTACATCTTTCAAATAATTAGAAAATTTAATTGAAGTTAACATTATCCCTAAACTTTCTGGAGTTGTAATTAGAATATGGGGTGGCTTTTGTAACATCTTTGTTTTCTCTGCAGGCGTAGTATCTCCAGTTCTAACTGCTACTCTAATTCCTAATTTCTTTCCAGCAATTTCTTCGATTTCTTTAAGAGGTTGTTTAAGATTAACAAAAATATCATTACCTAATGCTTTTAACGGAGAAACATAAACTGCATAAGTTTTATCTTCCAATATTCCTTTTTCTGCTGAGTCAATTAATTCATTTAGAATAGACATAAAACCAGTTAGTGTTTTAGTTGCCCCAGTAGGAGCTGAAATCAAAGTATTTTTTCTTTTATGAATTTCCATCACTCCAAATAATTGTGGTAATGAAAAAGATTTAAATTTAGAAAAAAACCACTGACTAATTAAAGGATGTAAAATCTTCTTTAATTGTTCAGGTTTACAAGGTTCTTTTATGTATTTCAACATATGTATTCCAGTATAGACTTCTTTTAAATATTTGTTGGAAGTAACAGTAAATTTTATAATCTTACTAAACTTTCAAATATTATGAATGTCTTGTTTGTATGTAATCAAAATCAAAACCGTAGTAAAACGGCAGAGGAAATTTTTAAATGTAAATTTAAAACCAAATCTGCAGGTTTATACAATCAAAAACCAATCAATACTAAACAAGTGTCTTGGGCAGACACAATCATTGTTATGGAAGATGAACAACGTACTGAAATATCAAAAAGGTTTCCAAAATTATATCTCCAAAAACGTGTCCTCTCTTTAAACATTCCTGATGTTTACAACTACAATAATTCTGAATTAATTGAAAGTTTAAAATCCAAAATGAAGGAATATGAAGATATCTTAGTTTAACCATTCTTCAAATTGTTTTTTTGCCTCCTCTTTTGTATCAAATATTCTTGTCTCTGCTACAGACATCTCAGTTAACCTTCTTGTTACTTTAAATTTAATACCAAATTCATCTTGAATTTTCATAATTGAAACTTCCCATTTTTTTATTAAATGTTTTTTATCTATTTTAACATTTCAACCATTCTTCAAATTGATCCATAGCAGCTTCTTTAGTATAAAAAAACTTGTCAACAGCAAACAAACCAGCAATTCTACCTGTAACTTTATACTTTGTTTGATGTCCTTCTTGAATCCCAATTAATGACACTTGCCAATTTAAAATTGTTTTTTGCATACTTATCTCAAGAAAGAACTTGTTTATATACTCTATCTGTACTTGTCCACTTGTCCACTACAAAATAAAAGAAGCCCAAAATAGTTTTCTTTTCAAATATACAACAAAAAATAAACCTTAATCACTAGACAAAAATAATAGTTAATTGTGTCTAATTAATTCCTCCTACCTTCGACATTTATATTGAATTATCACATCATTGGCTTCAGTTTGCAACCTATCAAAACTTAAAAATGGTTTGTAAGTTAAATTTGGTACCATCTTTGCTAACCTTCCCATTCTTAAAGCGAATGAACCTTCTTGAAATATAGGAAAATAAACCATCACATTATCTTCGCCATCTAAAATTTTTCTTATTTCTACCATACTCTGGTCATGATCTGTATCTAAGTCCCCATCAGTAACAATAATTTCTACTGTTTTTCCTGGAACACATCTCTCATGAGCTTCTTGATATGCGTCTAAATCATGATATGTTGCCCCTTTTTCTGGATTTAACAACACTTGTTTAGCTGAATTATTAGGTGTATGGTAAAAATCCTGTAATTCTACTGGCTCAGAAACTCTCGTTTGTCCTAAGTCACTATAACTAACTGCCACCACTTGAACTTCTTTATCCATTTTACTAGCTGCTTCTGTAGTTGATTTTGCTACACCATAAATTACATGCATCAAACTATCATATCTATCTTTAGTTCCAATATAAGAATCAGTATAGGTCATTGAACCAGAACCATCAACTCTGAAAATAATATTATCAGGTAAAATTATTCCTGTTTTCTTATATTCATAATCTATTATTGGTTGTTCCTCCCATTCATAAATATCATATCTCCATTGATGTTCTGACAATCTCATTAAACACATTAATCCTGTTTCTTGTTGAAATTGAATTATTTGATCCATTGGTAAATTGTGTAGTTGATCTGGTGTTAGTAAAATCTCACTAACTTTTCTAGGAGTTCTAATTTTCCCAACTTCTTTTGTTTCAGCTTCAATAGTTGGTGATTTAATTGGCAAAGCTCTAGCTTTTCTTTTGTAATATTCATCTTTAGCCAAATTAGATAATCTTTTATTTCGATTTGTATTTGGTTGACTTTGATCATTAGCTATACTTTCCAACATTTCATCAACATCTCCATCATCTTGATTAATTAAACTCTGTAATAATTCTTCGGCAGCTCCCCCTTGTTGTGAAGGGTCAGTTTGTTCATTTCCTTCTCCTTCTTCCCCTTCTGAATTAGCTCCATCTCTTCTTTCTTCCTTTTCTGTATCAATATACTTTGCTAAAGGTTCAATTATTCCTTCAATAGAACGATATCTTAATTCTGCTTGGGTATTAATTGTTGTTATTCCTTCTACTAAATATCTTCTGGCTTCACTTCCTCGAATATTATCTCTCTCTTTATATAACATTGAAGCTGCTTCCAAAAACCTAGTTCTATCTATTCCTATTTTCTTAAGTTCAAATGGATCAATATATTTTACCGTACCAGAAAAAGAATCTACTACATTTTGTTCTAAATCAACATCAGAAATTCCAGTTAATTTTCCCCTAAAATAAGAGAAAACATCATTTCTCAAATTTTCATCATCACAATGAACCAACCCATACATTATTCTAGTAACTGGGTAAAAAAAAGTTTCCGGATTATGGTCTGCCAGCTCCACTATATCCCAAGTGGTTACTATTCCATCTGGCAAAGATTCAATTGGATATCCACTAAGTTGTTGATTTTGTCTTAATATTTCTCTTTTTAATTTAGTATCATAAGTTCCCCCATTTTGAGAAAAATGGGTAAAGAAGGTATCTATTAAAAAATCCCACATTGCATTTCTTACATTTCCTGCTTTATTAACTAAATCTCTTGATGATAAATGAGGTTCAGCTCTTTTAATTCCATCTTTTAATGCCACATCAAATTTCTCTCGATCTACTTTACTTTTAGGACAATAAACTGGATGAAACAATTCATGAAATAAAAGATAAGTAAAAGTATCTTGTACTAATTGTTGTGCCAATTCTTGATCATTATCAACTTCAAAACCATAAGCATTTTTAAATAAAGGAACTACAACTTCTTCAAATTTATCTAACACATATTCTGGCTTATATACATGAGCCATTATCTTTTGTTGATCTGTTGCAAACATCCAATGTCTTTTATGTTGTGGATTAGGTTCAACCTGCTCCACTGGCATATCTGCAAATAATGGTTGCTGAGAAAAAACAATATTCCTCCAAATAGATTCAGCCTTAACTAATTCATCTAACAGAGGAATTACCATTTCTAAATCCCAAACACTCTTTCTACTCTGGGTAAAGTATAGTTAGTTTTTACTTCATTTCTAGCTTGTCTAACCACTCTTGCTAAGGCCTCATATCTAGGTGTTACTTTATTACTATTGCCTATTTGTTCAAAAGCAGTTGCAATGTTTCTTCGATACTGATGTACAAATCCAGCTAGTGAAGAGATATCACTATTTATTCTGGCCACCAACAATTTTTTAGTATCACTACCATCATCTAAACCTCTCAACACAGCTCCAGCTCGATTCAATTCATTGATCATTTTTGTAGCATATTGATCTGCACTCAACCCAATGTCTTCTTTTACTGCATTAACTGCAACATACGAACATAAATACCTAATACTCTGATCAGGATCAGTTAAGTCAAACTTTTTTTCTTTTCCATAAATTTTTGAACTAAATGTTTCTAATAAACTAACATAATCAGTAAAAGCTTGGTTAATCAAACTAACTGGAGATGTTCCATTTTTGGTTTTTACTTTATCATTTAGTACAATGCTATAAGCTGAAGCAATATCTCTTACAGTTAAAGGAGTATGCAAATCTCTAAATTCATCAAGAGTTGATGTTCCTTGTTCTTGTGCGATTGCATAAGCCTGTTTATATCTAGAAATCAAAGCTAAAGCATCGGCAATTTTGGTTGCTTTAGTTTTATCTCTTTCAATTAAACATTCACTAAATGCTCCCCTAACATTTTCAATTCTTATTACTAATTGTGACTTGGTATCAATTCCTGTATTGTAACAAAAATTAACTCCATATTGTTTAAGACTTTCTGTCCATTGCTGAGCAATTTCAATTTCTTCTGCAAAATTATCTTCCAGATTACTTCCTCCTGTCAACATAATAATATGGTCTGCTCCTTCTGCCGCTGATCTTAAATACATATTCCTTGTATTTGCTGGGTCAAAACTAATGGCATGGATATTAAGATATTCATTATTTGCTCTAGTTATCTCTTCTGCCTCAGAACTTTGTGGTTGTAATAACCTTCTCACTATACCAGAACCAATATTCAAATATCTAGCTAATCTCTCTGTAAAACCATCCATGAATCTTTCATGGTGGTGATTAGCATGTCCAGTCATGTTTATTGTTGCCGCTCCTGATTGTAATGCCATATTAGGATAATTGATTCTTACTTGTCTATTTCCTACTGCCCCATCAGTTCGTCTAGTTCCAGAATATTCTGCATCTGGTGGGTTTTGTGCTCCAAACACTGCCACTGGTTTAATTTTATCTTCCTCAAAAAAGACTTCTACTCTTCCATTAACTATTTTCAGTTGAGGTATCAAAGGACCCAAATAAGATCTTTCTCCAGTTGCTAAACTAACTTCATGATCTAACAAACCAATAATTGCTCCAGTATCTCCTCTATTTTCTTCATCTAAACCTAAAGCACAAATTTGTCTAGCTGCATCCCGGTTAATACTTAATTCTAATACTCCTTCATTTGGGTCAACTCTTCCTTTAATATATGGCTGCAATACGTTAGCCATATTTGGATTCAATCTTAACATTTTTCTATTGTCATTCGGCAATAAAGCTTTCATAATATTATCTAAAGTGTAAGTTTTTCCTGTTCCAGTAATTCCTTCAGTTAAAATTGGAATAGAATTGCTAGCTATTGAAGCAAACACCAAATCTGCATAATCAATATCTGTGGCTCCCTCTGTAGGAACTAATCCTCGACCTTCTAAAAATCTAAATTCCAAAGAACTTGCATCTTGATCATAAACAATCCGATATAAAGGTGTTGGGGTTACTCTTGAACCTAATGTCTCTGAAGCTGCTTCAATCGTTGCCAAAAAAGTCGCTTGATGCAATTTCTCTTTAATTTCCTTTTCATCACAACCTTGTTTAGCTAATTCATTAGCAATAAATTCCAAAGTTTTTGTTTCTGTATTATTTATCATTTTAACTCCATATTTATATTTTAGTTAATTCATCTCTAAATTCAGCCAATCGGTCGATATATTGCTTTAACCCTCTAATTTGATGTTTTTTTCCAATTCTAATCAAATCAGCTACTGGAATAATAGTTGGTTCTTTTGTCAAATTTTCAATATCTCTATCTCTACTTATTGTATAAGTACGATTAGTAGTCTCAAATGGACCATATTTATTTATTTGAGCTTCATCAAAAAATAAACCAATTTGTTGTCTTTCTTCTGGAGGTAAAGTCAACAATAACAAATGGTAATTACCTACTCCTCCTTGTCCTGCTACTCGATAACTCCCTTCCATTTGTTTCAATGTTCCAATTGCCGGCAAATATCTATCGATACCATAATCTTTAATGTTAATTAATCGAGTTTCATCTCCACTATTTCCAAGCAATTCTTCAAATTCTTCTAAAAAATAATCAACAGTATCAGAATCAAATAAACCAGATAATCCTTTTCTAAAACCTTGAAAAGTAATCTCTTGACTTAATTGTAAAGTTCCATGCAAACCAGCAAATTGATATGAGCTTTCTTCTACTTGGAGGTATTTTAAATCAGTCAAATGAAATAACTCTGCCCCCATATTTTCCACTGCTTTACTTCCATCTTCACCATTTAATATACTAGCTCCATAAATCATAGAGTCTTCTGAAAAAATATTATTCAAGTAATCCAATAATGTTTTATTCAAAAAACTCATATCTACTTCTGGAAATCCATTAGCAGTACTTGTTGTTTGAGTAGCAGATTCAGTTTGTGGAGACTCTGTAACTACCTCATCTAAAGAACCTTCTTCAAGTTCTAATTCTCCACCTTGTATAATTCTATTGTTATCGTCTGTCATTTTAATCCCTCGGTATCATGGCTAAATCTTCTCGAAATTGTTCTAATTTGTCTGCATAACTAGCCAATCCTGAAATTCTGTGTTTTTTACCTATATTTACTAATTCTGAAAATCCCACAATTTGTGGTCTAGAAACAATTCTTGCAATATCTTCACTATCTAATGCATATTCTTTCACTTCAACCCATCCCATCTTATTTGTAGGTTGAAAATCCACATCAAATGGGGCTTGTTTATTTTTATACACTTCATTCCAAAATAAAGAGATATATTTACGATCTTCTGGTTCAAGTGATAATAATAACAAATTTGGGTCTCGTCTCACTATTCTTCTTCCTTCTATATTTTTAATTTCACCCATAAATGGTAGATATCTATTTAATTCTGGATTACTTAACTCTATTGTTCCGGTCTCATCAGTAATCCCTAATCGATCTCCAAACTCTTCCATAAAATAATCAACACTGTCTTTTCCAACTAAAGATTGTATTCCTTTTTTCAAGACATCTACAGAAATTTCATCACTTAATTTTAAATTAGCTTGCAAATAATAAACTCCTTGTGATTCTACATATTTTAACTCATCCATCGTAAAAAAAGCATTTCCCAACATTTCTAACATTCCAACGTACCCAGCTAATAATTTCGAAGTTACATTAATTTCCCCCTCTTCCTTACCATCAAAAATAGTAATACCTTCATCCTTATTAGTAATATTTTGAAGATATATTAATACTGACTTATTCAAAAAACTCATATCTACTTCTGGAAATCCATTAGCAGTACTTGTTGTTT
>CAYSWQ010000021.1:0-14178 GCA_964434885.1 uncultured Methanosarcinales archaeon
AAGATTGACACGAGTAGAACTTGAATTACAAAGAAAAACAGAAGATGTTGCTGACTTAGAAAGAAGATTGAAAGAAGGTGTTACCTCTGATGAGCACTACAAATTACAAGAAGATTTGGAAGCAGCTAAAGTCGAAGTTGAAGAATTCAGAGAACGATCTAGTCAATACAGAATAGAAAATGATCGCCTTGTAAGAGAAAAAACCACTTTAGAAGAGCAATTAGGAGAACTTCAATCAACCCACGAAGAAGAAAAAGTTCAATTTTTAGGGGGAAGCACCGAAAGAGAACAATTACAAACTAAAGTTGATGAATTAGAAACTACTCTTTCAGAATTAGAATCAGACTATCAACAACAAATTGACCAAAAAAATGAAGAAAATGCCGAATTAAAAAGAAAAAATGAACTACTAAAAAGAAACCGCACTAGAGATTTACAAGCAATGATCAAAAATGTAACTCATCGAATTACTCTCATTTACAAGGGCCATTATGGTAATTTGCTCAATCTTTTACATCGAGAATTCCCTGAAGTAGAGGCACCCACTCCAGAAGTAACAGTGGCTATTGATGAATTAAAACATTCATTTTCATTAGAATTACCTCGGCTAAATTATGGTAATTTAATTCAACGATTACAAAAATTAAAAGAAAGTTCTCAAGAATTAGAAACATCTCAAGCTAGAGTTGAAGAATTAGAAAGACAAGTAGAAGAACTAACACAACCAGACTCTGAAACAAACATAGATGGCTTAACTGCTGAGGAAATATTTGCCGAAGCATTTAAAGCAGGATTTCATTATCAACTGGAAGATCTTAATAAGAAATTCGAGGAAACTTTTCCTGAAGGAATTTCCAGAGAGTTAAAAGTAACCTATACTCCAGAGAAAGAATTTATCGCCCAACAATTAAGAACAGAATTACAAGAAATTGGATTAGATTCTGACGAAATAGATTCTTTTGTTGATTTGCCTGGTTTCCTTGATGATTATGTGAGTTATGGATCATATAAAGATCTACTTAGTGAAACAGATCCTATTGTTCTGGAAAGATGGATCGAAAGAAGTTGGTCAATCCAAGGAACTGCCCTAGGTTATCCTCCAGAACATGAAAAGATTTATCAAAATGCAAAAGCTTTTGTTGAAGAGCTTGATTCACAAGAAAAAATTTGGCAAGACCGTCGCAGAAAGGCTCTCATTCTTCAAGGAAAGATTAGTGAATTAAATGACCATTATCAAGAATGCCAAGCCCTTGATAAAGAAGAAAAACCTTTGCAAGGTTCCCAAATTACTTCTTATGTTTATACTGCCCGAGACAAGGGGGTTGATCGTATTTCTTTTTTACTTCCTACCTCATTAGATGATTATAATTCAAAGGCAGCAAAAATATTTAATATTACTTTACTTGAAAACATTCAAGGAATGGGGGATGACATCAAAGTGGATGAAGATTTTCGAGGCAATTATCGTATTGATTTAATTTATCATCACGCCTTAGATCACAATGCGGAAAGAATAAAAGATAAAATTGGTTTTATTTTCAATCAATTAAACAACAAAACATTATTATCTCAGCTAGGAGTTCAGGTCAACTATGCCTTGTTAGGGGGTTGTTTTAAAAATGAGTAAAGGAAAAACAATTGAAGATTTACATGAAGAATTATCTCCACAAGATTTTGCTAGATTGATGCATCAAGGAAAATTAAGATCCGGAAGAACTTACCAACCAGCCGATTTGGAACAGTTATTAGATGGTCTAAACACGAATTTACCACGAGAATCAGTTCTAGAATCAACTCCTAGTTCCATAGATCCAAATGAAGTACATGTGGTAGTATTCTATGATCCTGTAGCCAATGCTAATTATCGGACTATTACTGTTGGTGGTCAAGCAGTAGTAACTTTGGATCAAGATGGCAATTTAGATTTATCTAACATGCATGATACAGATAAAGACCTATTAAAAGTAATTGCTTCTGCTGGAATGCCCGGAGTAGAAGTAAGATATCAAAAGAAATCTCGTCCAAATAATGAGTTACCTGGAGAGAAAGACAAACCTGAAGACCAAGGAAGTAAAAAGAAAGAAAAGAAAAAGAAAAAACGTCGACCTATTCGTGCTCGAGCAGGAAATGTAGATGATCCACAGTTTGTTGAAATGGTTCAAAAGGTCAAAGATGCATTAGTTTACCAATCATTAAGTTCGCCACATAAAAAAAGAAAGGTCAAGATAATTTCTGGTTCTGAATTAGAACAGATTCTTTCTCCAGAAATGTTCGAAATGACCCAAAGAAAAGGTTATACGGTCAAGGCCCAACATTTTAACAATTTTATTGACTCTCAAAGAGAAAAAATTAGAAGATATCGAAAGATATATGTGAGTGAACATTTTCACCAACCAGAAATTGTTGAAGCCTATGGTGAATTTAATGAAAGATTTAGAGTAAGACCTCCTGGATTTGCTGGACAGCGTAAACTAACAATTATTGATACTCAGAATGAAGAAAGATTTCAAAAAATTGCTGAATCAGAATTGCCTTTTCAAGAAGCAAAAATGATTTATCATTGGATTCTGGATCAAAAATATGATTCCGAACCACATATAATTGTTGGTGCCTTTAGATACGGAATTCTTAAATTGGTTGAAAAAGCAGAAGATCCAATTTATGATAACATCCGGGATTCCTCAGCTGTTTGGTTAGCCTATGCTAAGGCTGCGGATTATGTCAGACAGGATCGGTATTTACAGGAAAAAATTCTTCCTCTTTTTGAGGCTCAACAAAAACCTGCCGAAGCAAATTTCGAGGTGTTACTTCAATTGGTTAATCGATTAACTCGTCCCGAAGAGAAAAATGGTCTTCAACTATCTAATATGATGTTTGAAGGATTATGGATGTTAGATTATCTCAAAAATGACAAAGGTGTATTGAGAGCTGGAAAAGGCACAGAAACTGAATTTCAAATTCCCACTAACTATTATTTAAGGGGTCGATCTTGGATTAAATCAATGTTGGATAAGTCATTTGAGCAGCTGTTAAGGAAAGATGAATTTATAGATTATTCTAATGGAGAAGAATATTTAACCAGCGCTCTTAGTTGTCAAGAGTTTGGAATCAAATTATTTAAACAAATTGACCCAGATATCCGTAAGGAGAAATTTGTCCGGACCAATCGTAAAGATGATCACGGGAACAAAATACCTTTAGATGAAAAAGGCACTCATTTAAAATGGGTTTTAAGATTACATACTGGAATGGAGAGAAGTACTTATTTGGATCGTATTAAAGAACACTATGAAAAATAAAAATGACTATCAAACTCCAGCAAGAAGATTTAATCTCTTTATTAAGAAAATTATATTCTAAATTAAACTTAGTTCCTTCTCGATCAATGTTAGCCCGAAATGAATTTTTAAACTCTCTTATTTCTGCAGCTGATCACCTAAGTGGATATGAAAATATTATGCAAGATATTGTTCTTGAGTCTTCTCAGTTATCACCTCCAATATCAGAATTAGTTGCTACTTCCCAAATTGCTTACGATGGACAAATAAATAATCAAAAATCATTGGAAATAAGCTGTCCTGGATCATCCTCTTCACCTCGGCTTTTTTTAACTGCTCAAGAAATAAACAAAAAATATTTGTCTTCCGGACAGAGATTAAAAACTCTTTATGTGTGTCCCAATCGTCTAATCCCTGTCGCCATGTCTGAAGCTCGAAAGTATCTTCCTAGTTACAATTCTGTTTGTATCACGCAAGAAAATCGCCGGTCCGATTTAGAAAAAGCAAAACACCCAGATACCGACATAATTTTTATGGGGTTCAAACTAGCCTCCCAACTTAATACTGTCGATCCAAATAATGACTTACAAGAAATATTTGACTCTCATCGCCAGATAAACCAAGAATTTAGCAACCGAGAATTAGCATTGGATGCTTTGGAAAAATTAGTGAGTTCTAAAAGTTTCACAGCGAAAAAGAATCTGAGTTATTTTGAATTATTACTAGAGATTCAAAGTGCCAAGAACCAGAAAAAAGAGTCTCGTATAATTGAATATTTACACGACCAAGTATTTACTTCTTCTCAACCTAGTTATATAATAATTAATCAAGCACAAGCCTTACCACATCCATCCAACGAGGTATTTAACCCTTTGTATGACCTTTTCATAAATTCTCAATGGGGTGTAGTACAGACACATAATTACCAAGATTACAAAAACCTAGGTAAAGTAATGTATTTGTTGGGACAAGTTCAACATCCTGATTCATGGAGAGATTTAGTCAAAAACAATTCAGATTGGGCTAAAGAAGCAATCATGCGCTACCGAGTTAACCCTTGTTTCTATGACTTGGGAAAAAAAGATCCAGCAGTTCCCTACCCTAACATACAAACCCTAGAGTATGAACCTGCCCCAGAAGTATTGGAGGCATATAGTCTTTTGATGCAATATGATGATATGTCTCAGAAAAACAAACACGATTTTGTCAATCTGTTACTGGCCCACCCTCAGGCTGTGGCTCCGAATCGATTTGATCCAGAAAGAGAAAAACATCGACAAATACACCAATTTTTTGAAGATTATCCTGGTTTAGAAGAAGAACTATCTCAAACTTCTTCCAACCGAGCCACCCGATTACGTGTTCTAATTGAAGAAATTAAAAGTAGAGGAGAAAAGAGCATCATTTTTACTGAAAGAGATATTTTTGATTTGTTAGAAAATGAATTTTCCAGTTTAGGTTTTGAAGTAATTCATCCTTCCTCTTCTATTCAATTAGATGAGTATGGCCTTTGTGATCGTTATTTAGATATTATTGGTGCCGCCTTGAATCCAGATTGTCATGGTTTGATTGCCAGTCGGAACTTATTCGCAGCAGGGATACCTATTCCAGAATTCACTAATATTATCAATTACATGGAAACAACTTCCCCGTTAAAAGAAGCTGAGGCAAATTCTTGCTGTTTAAGAAATGGTCAAAGAAAACCAGTAAATATATATTCTCTCAATCCGAAGAATATCTCTTTCATCAAAGCGCAGATTAAATTTCGTAAATGGAAAGGCGATGAAACTTATCAAACTACTAATAGTAAAGGGTTGGTTGATTTTTTATAGACAATATCTCGTTGCCCATTTCATTTAATTATGTCACTACTATACAGAAAGAAACATTTATAAAAACATCCCTATTCTAAACAATTATGGATCCTGCAGAAATACGTATCTTATTAGAAGAAAAATTATCTCCTCAGTTGGAAGGAGAAAACACCATCATCTTTTTAACAAAACAAATCGAATCTCGCTTAGAATCAATCATTGAAGATCTAATTGATTTGCCCCCTGGTAAAATGGATGAGAATATTTTAGATTACTTATCAATCTCCAGAAATTTTGGCCTACATGGCATTACCAATACTCTTACTGAATTAATTGCAGAAAAAGTGGGGATCCCTGTTATTGAAAAAGTACTCAGTCCCAAGAAAAAAATCAAACAAACTGAATTAGAATTCGAATATTTATTGACCCAAGGAAAAAATTTAAGTTGGATTCAACCTGGATTGACATATGGTGCTCATGAAGTCAATTGTGCTTCCGGGCGATTAGATATTCTAGCAACTAACTCTCAAGGTAAAAAGGTAATGATTGAGTTAAAATATGCTGATTATGAAGATTATCAAGTGTATCATCAACTAAAAAAATATATGGGTAACTTTTCCCAGCGACAGATGATTTTTGCAGCTCCCGTTATTAAATCAGGATTGTGGTTCGCTCTACAAGAAGATGGCTATTTTATAGATAATCGTCTCACCTGCTTTGAATTTAAAAAAATTGAAGATCATTACGAATTCCGAGAAATTACTCGCTCTGATTTTCCCGAGGAAGTTAAGCCTAGTTTTATAACTTCTCCCACACCCAAAAAAAAATCCTCTTCACCAATCAGAACATTTGTTACTTTACCAAAAAAACCAACTAGTGCATCACCAAATATTTTAACCACAAAAGTAAAAGCAATTACTCAAACAATGCATGAGTTATTTACTAACTACCGACACCATCCTGATTACAGTTTTTGGGGTATCGCTTATTTTTGGTCAGGAGAACAATTTAATGAAAAACCTAATGGGGATCTTATTCCTACTTTGTTGAAACAAATTCCTGAAATTGATCCAACCACTAATACTCTAGGAGTTAAAAACCCCCACAAATTAGCTCCAGAAGCACATCAAATTATGAACTGTTTAAAGAACAGACAAGCTTTAGAAAATCACTTACAAAAGATTCTTCCTTCTTCATCATATCTTCAAACACTTCCTTTACTTAATGATTCTCATCTCGCGCAGGAAGCAATTACTCATTATGTTTCCGCAATTGAAAAAGGAATAATCCCTCAAAAAACAGATTTCCTCCAGTTTTTGGTTGCTTACAACATAAAAAATGAACAGCTTGAAAAAAATTTACCTTATCAAGGAACATTTCAACATTTAGCGACTAGGGCGATTATTAGGTATTCTGAATTTATGCCAGAAGAACAAATATTTGATTTAGTGCCAGGAGACCTATCTAATCAAGCTAGAGCAATAAATTTGGCTTCAATCTATGGTGAAATTCAAGTTTCTCCAGAACTCTTGGACTTATATGCTTTCGAAATTGGCAACCAGAACTTTCGACCGTCAGATCTTAACTTAAGCACTTCCTACAAATTAATTATACTTGAGCAAAGAAAAAGGAGACATCCAATTTCCTTAGATTGGAATCATTATTTTAAAAAAAGGAAACAGCAAATTACTATGACTCACAACACCAATCTAGAAGGTTTTCTCAGAATGACAATCAGAAATAAATATTTACAAGATAGTTATTTTAATCATCCGGAAAATCTTTCTGCTGGTATAAATTCTATTAGACAACAAACTGAAGCTGCCTGGGGAATCAAAAAAGAATTATTATTAGAAGTACAAGAGATACTAAGTGGAGCTTACTAAGTAGTATCCCAAAAATTTTATATAAAAACCCAATTAATCAATCAAATGTTCAAAAAAATCCTTACTGCAGATAACACCGAAACTTTTCTCAATGAAGAAGTCGGAGAAAGTTATCATTCTCAAACTGGAGCAGTAGAAGAAGCATTTAAGAAGTATGCAATTCCTTGTAAAATCAAAGAATTAGCTAAATCAGGAAAAATTTCCATCCTAGACATCTGTTCAGGATTAATTTACAATGCCGCTGCTGCTATCGACCATGCTTTAGAATCTAATCCCAAATGTCAAATAGAAGTAACTTGTTTAGAAAATGATCCCAAAATCATCAAAAAAATTGCTGAAGTAAACCCACCCATAAAAAATTTTTATTTAATCAAAAGATTACTAAATGAAAATAAAGAATTAAACGGAGATTTAAATTACCAAAAAGCCAACATTAAAATCACAGTTCTAATTGGAGATGCTAAAGAAAGAATCAAAGAACTCCCTGCAGACAATTTTGATGCAGTTTTTATGGATCCTTTTTCTCCAAAAACTTCTCCTGGGATGTGGAGTAAAGAATTCTTTAAAGATATTTACAAAGTAATAAAACAAGACAGAATCTTGGCTACTTATACTTGTGCTCGTTTAGCCAGAGACAACATGAAAGAAGCAGGTTTCATGTATGAAGACGGCCCAATTGTGGGTAGAAGGGGACCTGGAACTATTGCAACTAAATGGGTTTTTTAGAAGTTATTACTTTCAAAGAGTAAAATATACAAAAAATTTATAAATCACCTTAACTATTAAACTTCTGGTGAATAAATATGACAGTAATAAGTGCAATGAAATTTAATGATTTTGAAGGGGCAATGGTAGCTGATGAACAATCTTCCGGTGGTGGAAGAAAATATGATCTGGCTGAAAAAATCCATGAATTCTCATGTCCAACATCCAAATTAATTGTTGGTGGATCTGGAACTGCAGATTTATTGTATGATTCCATTCTCCAATTTACTCAAACATTTCCTGAAAAACAGGACAAAGTACAAAATGCAGATAATTTTGTACAGTTTTTAGCTCATATTTTTACTCAAGTTACCCATAGCCATGTTGATGGTATTTTAAGATCCCGAAGTGGTCATTCATGGTTAGAATTTCAACAAGGATATATTATAACTGAGAATGGGAAAGAACCAATGGGAGAGAGACTACAGGCCGAATATGAGAAACTAAAAAATGAATTGTGGTCTCCAGAAAGCTTTTTGAACAGCTCCTTTTTAGCTTTAGCTTCTGATGTATCAGGTATTGAAATATACTCAGTAAGTTTAGGTAGTACCAAACCAATGCCAGTAGCTAGACCTTATGCTGTTATTGGTAGTGGTAGTGACATGGCTGATCGGGAATTAATGGGGTTTTTCCAACCAATGACCAGAGAAGAAAGAAAAAATATTACTCCCGTTGAAGGAATTAAGGCATTACTGCAAGCAACTTATCAGGCTAGTACAGGAAATATTGGCGTCGGAGGAAGTCCAAATATTTATCTCCTTAATGCTGAAGGGAAAATAAGTAATCCCAGTGAAAATAGTTCAATATTGGCAAATGAAATAGTTAAAGGCAATCACAAAGGATTTTTGAGCAATGAATATACTAGTGCTGCTCTAGATAATCTACTTTTCAAAGGTCAAGATTTTAAAATCGCAGAGAAAAGTATGTGGGATGCTGTTAAGGACAAAACTGCATTTGGTTTAATGCTTAGAAACTATAAAAAATATTAATTTATTTCTTATTCCTTCCCCTTTTCTTAACCAACTCAAATCTATCTAAAACAGAAGCTGCATCACCATAATTTTCTTCATACCCTTCAATTACTTTCTCAAATACTTCAGGATAAACCTTATGATGTTTACTTTCTAAAGCTCGATCCAAAAGAAAAAGATCAACAGCTTTATCTTCTACTTTATCTGAAAAGAAACTTAACCCAAAATCAATAAGATTTAATTCTCCTGTTTCTTTATGTTTAATCATGTTTGAAGTAGTTAAATCTCCATGAATAATATTCTCTTGATGTAACTTAGCAATCTTCAAACCCATCTCTCTAGCTAAGATCTGAAAATCATCTTCAATCACTTCTTTTAATTGTTCTCCTGGAACAAAATCCATGAAAATACTCATTCTTTTATCAGAAAATTCTTGCAAATGAGGTGCTGGAAAATTCATCTCTTCTAATCTACTCAAAATTTTAGCTTCCCTTCTAGTTCTAAACTTTCTTAATGATTCATCTAATTGAGGTAAACGATAACTTTTGCTTACTCTTTCTTTCATTATTCTAGATTTATCTTGATAGATGATTGCTTCCGCGCCTTGTGCTATTTTTATCATCTAAAATAGAAAACTAATACTCTTTAAAAATGTTCTTATAGATGTCTTGGAACTTGAGATACTACTTCAGATATTTTCTTTTCCCTAATTTCAATATCTCTTTTGGCCATAAATTCCATTAATCCAATTATCAATCTTCTTGTATGGCTCCCCTCTGAATAATCGTTTGGCACAATATCAAAAATCCGTTCATCTCTTCTTAACTGAATTGCTTGTTCTAGGGATTTTGGGTTTTCAGGATCATAAACTCCCAGACTAAATCCTTCCCCATCATTAACCCCTTTGAAACAAATAATATCATTTGGCCCATCAGCAACATAGATCATATTTCTAAATGGAACTCTTCTAAAATCATGCGGTACTGAGGCATTAACATCAATTTCCGGGTTAACATTACATCCTTTGTTAATCTGATGCAAGATGTTTCTTTTTCCAGCAGAATCAATGACTCTGGCTATTTTACTAATTTCTCCTTTTTCATTTTCAATAAATTCTGCACCGAAAATATTATCAATATAATCTCCAAATTTTCCTTCAATGGTTCTTTTCATCCCACTACTAACAATATATTGTTCTACAGAAATACCTGCTGAACCAAATTTATCTTCTATTGTTCCTTTGATATATTCAAAGAAATCTGGCAAACCTGGGAAAACGTCTAATTTATTTCCCAATTCAAATAGTTTTTGATTACTTAGCCCAGGAAATTTTCCTTCTTTAACATAATCTAACATTAAATTTAAGTATGCTGGATCACCATCTAGATTAATTCTTTGTTTTCTAGCTTCTTCTATTCTTCTTCCATTTTCTGTCCAAAATTCTTCTCCTGAGATACCAAATTCATCAAAAAGAACATGTTGCATGTATTTTGGAGTTAATGTTTTATCTGAATCATAAATAACAGCAATAATTCCTCGTTCTAACATATATACTTGAGAAGTTATTTGCTTTATTAATCTTCTGAAATACAAACTCCTTCAATTTTTATTAAAAAAAATAAATTCTCTTTAGCAAATCGAAAAAGAGTTTAAGAAAATCTAGGAGAAACCTTTTTAAAATAGTTGTCTTTTAACCAACCTACGCCCCTGTGGCTTAGTGGTATAGCGCGACCTTGGTAATATCCAACAAACAGGTCGAGGTCCCGAGTTCAACTCTCGGCAGGGGCTTATTTATAATAAAATTAATAAACCATAAATAAATTCTCATTCTATGCAAAAAATCACTCCAATTAGTATTCTCGAAATAGGAGAGTGGTATGAAACATTTTTAAAAACTGGTAGAATTGAAAAGTATCCAGACAAGATCTTTGTTACAGATACATTGGATGGTAAGATAAATGGTTATGATCCACGAATAAACATACTCAAAGGTAATTTTTTTTATCACGAAGCTCTTGAAGAAGTATTTAAAATGATTGGTGGTTACACTGAATATCGATCCTAATATTTTTGGCTCTCAAACTAAAACTAATGAAATTATATTGTTATTAAAAGATAAAAAACCAGTAGTCAGACAAGGTTTTTATGATTCAGAATTTAAGAAAGTAAAAGAATTCTGTGAAAAAAATAATTTATTTTTGGTTAAATCAAAATTCAAAGTATTATTAGATAATCAAAATTATTCCAACAAAGGTATTAGAGTTAAAGAAGATCATCCCCAAGGAATGTATTTTGTTTATATTTCTAAAAACGAAGAGCAAGCTTGGTTAACTAGTTATTATGAACTCATTCAAGATCACAACCAGTTAGGATTAATTCTAGGATATCCAGAATGTTGTGTGGATTTCTTTTGTCAAAACTTCAACCAAAAAAAAACTAACTTGGAACTTACTCCTACCAACCCTTGGACTAATTTAAGTAAGCGTACTAAAGATTGTGTATTGTTATCTCACTTTCCTTGTAAATCTGATTGTGAAGCAAGCATTAATCTAGCGAAGAAGTACTTTTCGGTTTTACAAGAAAACAATACTGGAGATACTAAAAAATTAATTAGAAATTTAGAAAATTATTAAGTATAATCAATCAGTTATTGATTAACCAATAACCACTAAAAAATAACAAGAATTATTTATATATAAAAATAAAATTACAATTTCAATGAAAAAAAAGTTTAAGTTATTTGATAAATCTAAATTAGTTTTAATGTTAATCTTAGTTTGTTTTTCTGTTATTACTGGTTGTGCTGATGAAGAACTTAAAACACAGTCATCGAAATGTAATATAGAAGAATCTAGTATTTTAAACATAAGAAAAGTAACTTTGAAAAAAGTATCCAATGCTTCCGGACTAGGACTAAAAATTGTTAATGGCAAACCTGTAATTATTACCATTGATGACATCAGGAGAAAAGAAAATAAGGAAAACCGACCAAGTTTTACCTATTCTAACCCTGCTAATGGAAAAGTAATCAGAACTGAAAATTTTCCCACTGGTAATTTAGAAGGAGTTACTTACAAAGATGGTAAATTAGCGATTTTACATGGAGATGAAGATATTGATAACAAATATTTTATTACCTGGAACAATCGCAAAGTACAACTTGATTTAAGTAAAGTTCAACCAATTCTGGCCAAAAATGTTGGTGTAACTTTAGAAGGATTGACTTCTGATAAAAATGGTTGGAACACTTTAGCATCCTTTTTTAACTTTAAACAAGGTATCCAGTATGAAATGTACATTATCCAGTTTGACGTAAATGGAAAACAAACTGGAATCATTGGCCCACTTAATCAAAATGGAAAAAAACTTTCCGATCATGGAGGAGCTCTAGCGAAATATAAAGACACTTTTTTAATTGGGTCTTTCCATAAGAAAAATATTTCTTTGGTTGACAAAGATGGAAATATCAAAAGACAAATAAAATCTCCTGATCAACGTATTGAGGGAATGGCTTTTGATCCAGACAAATGCCAACTCTACTTAGTTCGTGAATGTGTTGGCATAGGAAGCGATTGTCCAGGAGAAGAACCTGAAGATGCCCAAGGAAAAGAAGTTCCAATGTACATAATCACTTTTGAAAAAGAATAAAATTCTTTTGATTTTAAAAAAAATACGCCAGCGCCCAACTATAAACGTTGGGTGCAGCGCTCCACTTCCTACGGCGTTGAAACCGAGGTAATACGCCAGCGCCCGGATTTGAACCGGGATATCCAAAAGGAAACAAGCTTTCCAGGCTTGCGCAGTATTCTCCGACGTAAGTAAGGAGAGTTCAAAAAGTCTCCAGACTTTTTCGCCACCAGATTGTGCCACGCTGGCGTAAATACCTTAATTAAAGAACTCTTTTTTAAATATTTTGGCAAAATAATTAATAACTAGACAGTAATTTAGAGAATGTTTCTTTTTTATAATTCAAAAGACAAGGTATTTTATATTTATTCAATATTTTAAAATCATGTAAATTATAAATTCTTAATGATTTGTTGTTTACATTTGTTCTTTCAGGAAATGTCTCTTTAACAGATCTTAACCCAATTATCTGTAATGCTTTTTTAAGTTGGTTTATCAGTGTGATGTTGTTACAAGCAAAATCAACCATTTTACGATTATGTTTTTTACAATAATTAACATTCCCATCCCCCGCAAAAAACCCTTTAAGTATCAAAGCCAATCTAGTTTTATCTTTTTTTTCTAAACATTCAGTGAATATTTTTTGGATAAAACTAAGAAAAAACGATCTAAATACTACGGAAGAAAAAAATAAATGAACACAACCATGTTGGCCAGTAGAAATTGGTACTTTTTTATGTAATGTTCCGGTAAGATAAAAACTTGTTTTTCTAAGAGTATTTTTATTTAATTCTAAATTTTTAATCCAGAAGTTAATTGCTTCTTGAGGTTTTCTTTGAAGATTTCTATTAAGTCCAATTTTCCAACTTAATTGCATTTTAGAAATTAAAAATTTATTCAAAAAATCACAAATCGGGTCCAACATTTTTTGGTCACTACCAGCAAAAGAAATTGAACCATCATGAAAATATTTAGCATTGAAATTAACTCTAGTGTATCCTTCTGCTAAGTATAAACCAATAGCAATAAAATCCTGTTCGTCTAAAATTATTTTTTGAGGAATTTTTATTTCTTTTTTTGATTTTTTACAAGATAAAACAAAATAAATGTCTTCATCATTTTTTACTCTTAATTTTTTATTATTTCCTTGTTTAGGTATGACTTCTTTTGGAATATATTTTTTGAGTTTAACTAAAGTCTTCATATTCACCACCTCTAAACTTTATCCCCCTGATTAGAAGTTTGGAGATTTTTTAGAAAAAGAGGTTAGGGAACAAAACTTCTTAACTGATTTCCGTGTCGTATTTTTTGACCGAAAATCAGATTAATAGATATTTTGTGTGGCCTCTTTTTTATTATAATAAGTGGCGGTGCCGAGATTTGAATTCCTGGATAAAATATCTCTCAGGACCTCTACGTAACCCAGTTAAATTGAGTTTGTCATCGAACTAAAGTTCTCATCGCTCAATCATATGAGCCTCGCTTGTCATTAAAGACATGTAGCGCTATAACCAGGCTTAGCTACACCGCCGCCTAAACACAAATATCTATGTTTTTATAAAAATGTTTTGGTATAATCTATGTTACTACTTAAAAATAGAAAGTTTTATAAATCATCAATTAAAATTAAAACAAAAATGGATTTAAAATATATTTGTGAAAGTAGTGATCCTGGATTAACCAGAGTAAACTACAAAGGTTTATGTGTTGATGTTTATGATGGAGGAGATAAATTTGCTGGTGTTGCCTTTCCTGGCTGGAATGTTCTTCCTCCCAAAAAAAAAGTATTAACTGCTAATCATGCCCCATTATCAGATCGTTTAGAAGAAACTAATTA
>CAYSWQ010000022.1:0-14109 GCA_964434885.1 uncultured Methanosarcinales archaeon
CAATGTTGACCACTTTATCTTGGAAAAATAATATTAGTATAGGGATTTTGATTTTTGTTTCTTTAGTTTGACTATATTTGATCTTTTTCGGAAATGAAAAAAGAACTCATCATCAAAAGAAAAAACCAGAAATAAAAAAAGAAGATTATCAAGAGATGTTAAAAGAATTGAGTGAAGAAGAAAAGCAAGTTTTAGAAAAGATCATTGATGAACAAGGAACAATCTTCCAATCAAAGTTGGTTGAAGAAACTGGTTTCACTAAAGTAAAAGTTACTAGATTATTAGACCGTTTAGAAGGACAAGATTTAATTGAAAGAAAGAGACGTGGCATGACTAATGTAGTGATTTTGAAATAAAGTTTAATTAATTTTTTAAATAATTAATCATTCTTACTTATAAAGAGGTTCTTAGATTTTATTTAAAATGGCAGATTTAGAAACAGAAATCCTAAAAACAATAATCAATAATTCGATCAGTGCAATGGATTTAGCAATATTAAGGATTATTGACAACAAAGGAAAAGCTACTGCTAACGAAATTATTGTTGATCTAAAAGAAAATTACGACAAAGATTACTCTCAAGGAAACGGAGGTTATATCAAAATAGGTCGTTTAGAAAAAAAAGGTTTAATCTGTTCACAGGAAGGGCCCAATCCCATTAAATCTAGTATACGATCAAAAGTTAAATATTATCAAGTATGTAATTATGCTAAACAAAAATTCCTTACCCATTTAGAAAAAAATGAGTCCTAAAAAAGACATTAAAAAAGACAACTTAAAACACAAAAGGGATTAATCTCTTAGTTCTTTTCTGATATTTTTTATATTTCTCTCCTAATTTTTCAATCAAAAAATATTCTTCTTTATTTATTCTCAACAAAGTAGCAGGTAAGATTAATACCAAAGTAGAAATTATTCCCAAAATTGAAGAAAAAACTCCACCAATTCCTAAAAAGATTAAAAGATTAAACAAATACATTGGGTGCCTGATATATTTATAGAAACCAGTTTCAATCAATTCATGTTTTTTATGAATCTTAATATTAACACTAAAATATTTTCCTAATTGTCTGTGAACAATCATCCTACCTACAATTCCAAAAAGCAAAACTATTAACCAAAAAACTTGACAATAGATTGAAAATTTAAGTATCTTCCAAAATTGAAAATCAACCACCACCAATATCAAAGTAATACTAAATGTAATACCAAAAACCCAAAAAGTAAGCCATTCTTTTACTTTTACCATAAAATAATTAAATGAGATGAATTAATAAACCTTTCTGAAACTAGTTTCATACAAGTGCTTATAAGTTGTTTCATTTTCAAAGATCTTAGGTGATTAAAAATGAAAAAAATATTATTGATAAGTTTGTTAATAATACCTATTATAATTGTAGCTGGTTGTACTAGTAGTAAAAGTTCAACTGGAGCCGCAACTACAGAAAGTGGACTAGTAAAAATACCATTAAATGAAGTAACTAAAGATGTCAAAAAATACACTTATAATGCTCAAGGCACCAAAGTAACTTATTTTGTAGTTAAAGGTTCAGACGGAGAAGTAAGAACTGCTTTCGATGCCTGTGATGTTTGTAGTGGCTCACAAGGATATTATCAAAGCGGAGGAGATATCACTTGCCGTAAATGTGGTCGAGTATTTCGAATTGATGGTTTAGGGACTAAAAACCAAGGTTATGGTTGCTGGCCAAGTTATTTAAGTCACAAAATTAAAGATGGAAAGGTAGTTATAAAAACTGCAGATATTGTCGCTGGAAAACATAGGTTTGTCTAAAATGTTTGGAATAATATTGTGGATTGGAATAATTGCACTACTCATCTGGTTAATATTAAAATATAAAAAATAAGAGGGAAAAAATGAAAAAAATAAATTTGAACATAAAAGGAATGCATTGCAAAAGTTGTGCAATGTTAATTACTGATGTCTTAGAAGATTTAAATGTTAAAAGTAAAATAAATCATGAAACTGGAAAAGCAGAAATTGAATTTGATGAAAATAAAATAACTTCAGAGGAAATTAAAAAGACCATCACTAAAGAAGGTTACCAAATAAATAATTAAAATGGCAATGGCAAAAAGAAAATTCAAAACTACTGGGATGACTTGTAATGGCTGTGAAAAAATCATCGCCAGACAAGTTCTAAAAAATCCTGGAGTAAAAAGTATTGACATCAACTATATTACAGAAAAAGCTACAGTCAAATTTGATGATACTAAAACTAGTTACCATGAAATAAAAAAACAAATTGAAGAAAAAGGTTATTCTTGTCAAGAACCTGATTTCAAAAATAAAAAACAATTATTTGGTTGGGTTTTTGGAATTGTTGGAATATTAATAGCTGGATATTTCATCTTAAAATTCTTTGATGGAATTCAACTACCTCAAATCTCTCAAAACATGGGATATGGCTTGTTATTTGTTGTTGGATTATTAACTGGTTTTCATTGTATTTCCATGTGTGGTGGTTTTGTAGTTTCTTATACTACTAAAGGAGTTAAAGCTGGCAAACCAGCTCACAAATTACATTTGTCATATGGAATTGGAAAAACTCTCTCTTATACTATCATTGGAGCAGTATTCGGTCTTATAGGAAGTTTAATTGCATTTACACCCACTATGAGGGGAGTCGCTGGAATTTTAGCAGGATTATTTCTACTCATCTTCGGATTAAAAATGTTAAATATTATTCCTGCCTTAAGAAAATTCCAATTAAAAACTCCAAATTTTATCAACAAATTTACCAACAAAGAATCCAAAAAATATGTTAACAGTCCATTAGCTATCGGACTATTAAATGGATTAATGATTGCTTGTGGACCATTACAAGCAATCTACATTATGGCTGCTGGAACTGGTTCTGCTCTAGAAGGAGCCAAACTATTATTTATCTTTGCTCTAGGAACCTTACCCGTAATGTTGGGTTTTGGCTACATCACCAGTTATATTAGTAGAAAATCAACCAATAAAATCTTAAAAGCTTCAGCCGTAATTGTAATCATCTTGGGTTTAATTATGGTTAATCGCGGATTAGCTTTAACTGGTACAGGGTATGATTTAAATTCATTAGGTGCAAATTTACAGTATTTATCAAGCAATACAAATAATTCAAGTTCGAGTAGTGAATCTGCAACAATAACAATGAAAAATGGTTATCAAATAATCAAAATGGACGTAACCCGCTATGGATGGACACCCGATAAATTTATATTAAAGAAAGGTGTTCCAGTAAAATGGATAATTGATGGAAAAGAAATCACAGGTTGTAACAATGCAATCCAAGTTCCTAAATTAGGACTCAACTTCCCCATCAAAAAAGGAACTCAAACAATTGAATTCACCCCCAAAGAAAGCGGAACAATTTCATGGAGTTGCTGGATGGGTATGATCCCTGGGGTCTTTGTCGTTAAAGACCAAGTTACTGGGGCATCTGCTCAACAAGAATTAGCTGCAGTTCAAGTCCCTAAAGGAGGAAGTTGTGGCGGCGGCTGTGGTTGTGGAGGATAAAGATGAAAAAAGAAATATTTTTATTATGTGTTGTTGGAATTTTTTTATTAGGTTGTACTGCTGAATCAAACAATATCTCAACCAATAGCAATCCTAATTACAAAGAAATTTCTTTAGTAGCTTCCAACTGGAAATTCACACCTAATGTAATAGAAGTTAAAAAAGGAGAAAATATAAAATTAAAAATCAAAAGTACTACTGGAACACATGGAATTGCTATTCCTGATTTAAATGTCAAAACTGGAAGAATTGGTCCTGGTGAAGAAAAGACAGTTACATTTACCGCAAATAAAGTTGGTTCTTTTCCTTTCCGATGTAATATTTATTGTGGTTCAGGACACAAAACAATGACTGGGAGGCTTATTGTAAAATGATAAAAAAATTAATTTTAATTTGTAGTTTGTTATTGACCCTAATAATTTCAGGTTGCTCAATTACTGGTGGATCGGTAGTTGGAAGTAGCACAGATAACTTAGCTAAATGTTTAACCACCAAAGGGGCAACAATGTACGGAACTGAATGGTGTTCCCATTGTAAAAACCAAAAAGCTGCTTTTGGCAATAGTTTCAAATACGTTAATTATGTTGATTGTGATGCAAATCCAAGTAAATGTAGTGCTGCAGGAATAAGAGGTTATCCTACTTGGCAAATCAATGGCAGAAACTACCCAGGAGAACAATCATTAAGCAAACTAAAATCTCTAACTGGTTGTTAATTTTTTTCTATTTTTTCCATAAACTTTATATATAACATATGATATTATTGTCATATGATAAATAAATCACCTATAAAAAACAAACATATTTGCCCAGTTGATGCAGCCTACAAACTATTTTTTAGTAGTTTAGCTAATACTAATCGATTGGCAATCATCAACGTATTAAGATCTGGAAAGAAAACAGTTAGTGAAATATGCAAAACCACAAATTTTGAACAAACCATGGTTTCCCACAATCTTAGAAGATTAGAACATTGTGGAATGGTTTTTGGAAAACAAGAAGGTAAATTTAGATATTATTCAGTCAATCAAGAAACCATCCAACCATTATTAAAAATGATTGATCAACACATGAAAAAATATTGCTGCAAAATAATAAAAGAACAAAATGACTCTTAATAAAAAACAAGTAAAAAATAAGTATAATCGGTTTGCATTATTTTATGATTTATTTGAATCTCCAATAGAATATTTCCTGTTTAAAAAATGGAGAAAAAAATACTTAAAAAATTTAACAGGAAAAGTTCTTGAAATTGGAATTGGTACTGGTAAAAACATTCCTTACTATAACTATGAAAAAACAGATCTTATTGGAATTGATTTAAGTCCAGGCATGTTAAAAAAAGCTAAAGAAAAAGCAAAAAAGTATAATTATCAAGTTACCCTAAAATTAGGCAATATGGAAAATTTACCATTTAAATCAAATTCTTTTGATTATGTTGTTTGTACTTTTGTTCTTTGTTCTGTACCCAACCCAGAAAAAGCGATAAAAGAGATGAAAAGAGTAATTAAAAAACAAGGAAAAATAATCTTATTGGAACATGTTATCAGCCAAAACAAACTAATTAAATTATGGCAAAGAATTCATAATCCACTTACTACTTTTTTATTTGGTTTTAATATAGATCGAGACACATTATCAAATCTAAAAAAATGCGGTCTAAAAATAAAAAATGTGAAAAATCTAGCTCTAAAAGATGTTTTCAGAAAAATTGAGGTCTCAAAATGAAAAAAACAAATATCAAAATAACCGGAATGCATTGTCAAAGTTGTGTTACTATTTTGAATAGGGCTTTGAACAAAGAAAAAGGAATTAAATCTGCCCATGTAAATTTTTCCACTGAAAAAGCTGCGGTTGAATTTAATCCTAAATTAACCAACGAAAATAATATCTTAAAAGCTATCAAAAACAAAGGTTATTCTGGCCAGATTGTCTTAAAAACAGATATCAAAAAAGAAGAATTAGCCAAAAAACAAGAGTTAAAAACATTAAAGTTTAAAGTTTTTCTCAGTGCAATTTTTGCCATCCCTACTTTTATTTTAGGAATGTTCTTTATGAGCAATCCAATCCCTTACCAAAATTATATCATGTGGATCTTAGCAACTCCAATTCAATTTTACATTGGTTCTCAATTCTACATTGGTTCTTGGGCTGCCCTAAAAAATCGTTCCGCTAATATGGATAGTTTAATTGCATTAGGTACAAGTGCTGCTTACTTTTATTCTGTCTATGTTGTATTATCTGGAACTGGCCACCAATATTTTGAAGCATCTGCTGTCTTAATCACTTTAGTAATCTTCGGAAAGTACTTAGAAGCTATTGCCAAAGGAAAAACTTCAGAAGCAATTTCTAAATTGATGAAAATTGGAGCCAAAACTGCCATCATCATCAAAAGAGGAAAAGAAATTAAAATTCCTATTGATGATGTAAAAAAAGGATATGTTGTTTTAGTTAATCCAGGGGAAAAAATACCTGTAGATGGAATTATCGCCCAAGGACATTCTGCCATAAATGAAAGCATGGTTACTGGAGAAAGTATTCCTGTAGAAAAGAAAAAAGGAGATCAAGTAATTGGATCTACTATCAATAAAACTGGAAGTTTTCAATTCAAAGCCACCAAAGTAGGTGCTGAAACAACTTTATCTAGAATTATCAAATTAATTGAAGAAGCTCAAACCAAAAAAGCACCTATTCAAAGATTTGCTGATGCAGTTTCTGCTTACTTTGTTCCAATTGTCATCTTTATTGCATTATTAACATTTACAATTTGGTTCTCTTTTGTCCATGCTGAAGTGGGCTTTGCAGTTATTGCTGCCGTAGCAGTATTAGTTATCGCTTGCCCTTGCGCTTTAGGATTAGCCACCCCTACCGCTATCATGGTTGGAACTGGCAAAGGGGCTAAGCAAGGAATCTTGATTAAAGGCGGAGATGCTTTAGAAACAGCCCACCAAATAAAATATTTGGTTTTTGATAAAACTGGAACCATTACCAAAGGAAAACCAGAAGTTACAAATTTAATTCTTAGCAAAGGTATTACTCAGAAGAAACTATTAGAAATTGCTGGCAGTATTGAAAAAAGTTCAGAACACCCTTTAGCAGAAGCAATTGTAGAAAAAGCCAAACAGAAAAAAATTAGTTTCAAAAAAGTTACTGGATTTAAAGCACTAACTGGAAGAGGAGTTAAAGGTAAAATTGCTCGTCAAGAATATTTCTTGGGTAATTTAAGATTAATGAAAGAGAAAAAAGTGAATTTAAATCAATTTCAGAAAAAAATAATTGATTTGGAAAAAGAAGGTAAAACTGCCATGATTTTAGCCAATAGTAAAAATGTTTTAGGAGTAATTGCAGTTGCTGATGAAATCAAATCAGATTCAGCCAGAGCAGTAAGAGCATTGCATAAACTAGGTCTTAAAGTATTTATGATTACAGGAGATAATGAAAGAACTGCTAAAGCTATCGCCAAAAAAGCAGGTATCAAAAACTATTTCGCTGAAGTTTTACCGGAAGACAAATCTAAACATGTTAAAAAATTACAACGCCAAGGGAAAGTAGGAATGGTTGGAGATGGTATCAATGATGCTCCTGCTTTAGCGCAAGCTGATATTGGAATTGCTATGGGTTCTGGCACAGATGTTGCCATGGAAACCGGCCAGATCGTGTTAATGAAAGATTCATTATTAGACATTCCTAAAGCAATTAATCTAAGTAAATTAACTATGGCTAAAATCCGACAGAACATGTTCTGGGCTTTATTTTACAATTCTCTCGGAATCCCAATCGCTGCTGGTATTTTATATCCTTGGACTGGTTGGTTATTAAATCCAATGATTGCTGGCGGAGCAATGGCATTGAGTTCTGTATCTGTGATTACGAATAGTTTATTGTTGAAAAGGAAGAAGTTGTAATAAAATAAAAATGACAAATTCCTACGATTTACTTTGTAGTTGGTTGTTAAAAAGTCTAAGAAATAAAGTTGCCAATATTGCTGATATCAACGAACAAAATTCCATCATTGAAATCGCTTCCGGAACTGGAGAACAAGCATTGTTATTTGCTCAAAAAGGGGCCCAAGTTATTGGAACAGATATTTCTGAAAAAATGTTAGAAATTACTAAACAAAAAAATAAATATCAAAATTTGGATTTTATGTATGCTGATGCCACAAACTTACCTTTTCCAGAAAATCAATTCGACATTTCCACTACAACATTATGTTTACACTCTTTGGATTCTGTAACTCAAGACCAAATAATTACAGAAATGATAAGAGTTACAAAAACAGATGGAACCATTATTTTAGCAGATTATGTTCTTCCAGTAAAAAAAACTTTTAGTAGCACCATATGGAAATTAGCCAGTCAAGTAATTGAAAGATTTGTTGGTGGCGAACATTATCAGAATTTCAACAAATTCATCCAAGTTGGAGGTCTTCAAACATTAGTTAAAAAACATAACTTTCTGATTGAAGAAAAAGCATTAGATTATGGTCAAAACATAGGAGTTTACAAGTTAATCAATTAGAAGAACCCCAAAACACCTCTTTATTCTTTTAAACTTTACTAAAACTTCGACTTATTACTTTGTCTCCCACCATCACTCTTTTTTCATTTCCCCTAATTTTTAATCCATTTTTTTGCATCAATCTAAAAAAAACATCAATATCATCGGATCTTAATTTCCAAATTAATTCTCTCGCATAATCATCTGGTATCCATTCACCTAACAACAAGGCACGATACTCACTCAATTTAGCATCGTAATATATTACCAATCTACTTCCCGGCATTGAACCACCAAATATTTCTAATTCAAAAACTAATACATAAGGTTTCATTTCTCCTTCTGGCAAAGGATATTTTACACTTTGAGTCGGATTGTATTTAACCCTAATGTCTGTACCTTTTTGTGATTCCAAAATCGTTTTAACTTCAGCAATATAAATATCTTTACGATCTTTTAAATCTTTATTAGCTAAATGTTGTCTAATAATTCCAATATCTTTAACAGCTAACCTTCGCTCAAAATACATTCTTTGTTTAATAGTGTTGAAAATAGATCTAACACCAGGTATTTCTACAATAATTTTTTTTATTCTTTCATTTAATTCTTTTTGGATTTCTTCATTTCTGATATTCTCTTTTGTATCATTTTTCACAATATAATCTAGTGGTTTCCAAATAAAATTAATTATATTATAATTTGGAATATCTCCAGTCCATTGTCCCCAAATAATTTTTTTACTATGTTTTTGAAAATATTCAAAAGTTTCTTTAGTTAATGGGTGTGTTCCAAGCAAATTCTCCAAAATCCTAGCACAATGATTAACATCTTCCATAAATTTCTCTGGAAAATCATCTCCTAAAGTGTCTAATTCTTCAGCCAACAATTGCAACAAAATAGAAATATTATTTTCAAAATGTTTTTTCCATTGAATAAAACAAGCCAACAAAACTTTTCTCTTCATACTGAATATATGTGCTTTATAAAATTTTTTATACTCAGTAATATCTTCTTCGATAACATTAATATCATCTAAAATATGATCAACAGCAAGCAATGTATTAAGAAAAAATCTCTTTTCTATCTTTAATTCTTTTTTTGCTTTTTTAGATACTGAAGACATTTTTAAAAGTATTATTTTTTATTATATAAATGTTTTCTTAATTATTTTTTTAATAAATAATATGACCCCAAAATATATAAAGAAAACCTCTACTTTTAAAGTATAATGAAACTAGTAATACATTATAGTGAAATTGGTACTAAAGGAAAAAATCGTAATTTCTTTGAACAGAAGTTAATGCAAAATTTAAGAAAAGCATTGGATAGTGAAAGCAATAAAGTTCATCGTAGATATGGTAGAATAATTGTAGATTTAAAAAAAAATCACAAAAAAGAAAAAATAATTGAAATCTTAGAAATATTACCTGGAATTTCCAGTTTTTCTTTTGCCGAACAAGCAGATTTAGATTTTGAAAATATCAAAAAAACTGCTTTAGAAGTACTAAAAACAGAACTTTCAAAAAATAAAAACGAAAAAAAATTCTTAACTTTCAAAGTTGAAACAAAAAGATCAAATAAACAATTTCCTTTAAAATCTCCAGAAATCAACAAAGAAGTGGGAAAGTTCTTGGAAAAAGAATTAGAAATAATTGCTGAATACAAAAACCCAAACATCACAGTTCAATTAGAAATTGGAGAAAAAGAAACATTCATTTATTCAAAAAAACATCAAGGGGTTGGCGGCTTGCCAATTGGCACTGCCGGCAAAGTAATCTCTTCAATTTCTGGAGGAATCGACAGCCCAGTAGCTTCTTTTCTAGCCATGAAAAGAGGATGCGAAGTTATTTTTTTCCATGCTTACAACAAAACCCAATCCACCACAGGAGTTCTAAGTAAAATTGAAGACCTAGTAAATCAATTAGCTAAAATTCAATTAAAAGCAAAATTGTACATAGTCCCTTTTGAAAAAATCCAAAAAGAAATTATTTTAAAAGTTCCAGCTAGATTAAGAATGATTATTTATCGTAGGTTCATGATGCAAATAATTAACAAATTAGCTAAGAAAGAAAAAGCCAAAGCCATCATTACCGGAGATAGTGTTGGTCAAGTTGCTTCTCAAACATTGGACAACATCAACTGCATTTACGATGCTGCAAACATTCCAGTTTTAGCTCCTTTAATCGCTTATAATAAAGAAGAAATTACTTCCCTAGCTAAAAAAATAGGAACTTATCCAATTTCAATTCAACCTTATCCAGATTGTTGTTCTTATAATATTGCCCAACATCCAGAAACTAGAGGAAAATTAAAAGAAATCAAAGAAGTTGAAAGTTTAATTGAAAATAAAGAAGAATTAATTGAAGAAGCAATAAAAAAATCAAAAATGTCCAGCTAAACCTGTATCGCTTGCTAATCTAATTGCATATAAATTTTTTGCTGTTTCTAATCCTCTTCTTGTCACTTCTCCTTTTTTCAAATCATCAAAAGCTAATTCCATTGCTGAACCATGCAATATATCTATTACTCCAGTCATTCCTTCTTCACGATTCTTATGTCTAGCAATATAATCAGTAATTCTTGCCACTTTATTATCATATAATTCCATTTTAAATACCTCCTAATATAACTTAAAATACAAAAATACTTTATAAACTTTTCGGTTTATTTATCACTTAATAGGAATAACAAGAACAAAACATAAATTATTTAAATCAAACCCCAATTAAAACAACTTATTTATGGAGGAATAAAATGGAAATTACCAAAGAAACCACTTTAGAAGAATTAATGAAAACCAAAGGGATGGAAGAAGTCCTTACTAAACACGGAGTACCTTGTGTTACTTGTCCAATGGCACAAATGGAAATGCAATTCTTAAAAATTGGAGATGTTTGCGAAAAATATGGAATTGATATAGATAAGTTATTAACTGAATTAAATAAAAAATAATTATCTTAAATAATATAATTTATTATCTAAAACTAAATCAGCCAATATTGCTTGGTGATTTTTTGTTTTAGGTTTATCTGGTTGTTGGTAGATAATCTTTTGATCTTCTCCCTCGTATCGAGTAGTTGTTTCTGTTCCTTGATACTCCACAGTAACTGTATAAGGTGTAAAATTTTTTGTTGATATTGTACCGAAGCAACCACCAGTTGCCAAAGTTAAAGCCACCAATCCACCAAAAAGTTTCATTCGTTTAGGTATCATTTTTATCCTCCAGTGATTTTTTTCAATCACAATATTAAAAATATTAAGCAATACATAATAGCAACTACAAAAATAGTAGTGTTTTTCTTAAAAAAATAACAAAAATATAGAAATTAACCAAAAATACTCCTAACTACAACTCCAATCGCATGAGAAGCAATAACTACTGCAATAGTTAGCAACACATGTTCACCAACAACTTTCCAGCAATCTATTCCTTTTTTCTTTGAAATATAATAACTAAATATTCCTATCAACAATAATCCCCAAACCACACTTACCAATATTGCTTTTGTCAAATCAAAAACCAATACAGGAATAACAAAAGTCAAAGCAAAAATCAATTTTGTTAGAAATGTTGCCAATGTCGATTCCCAAATTTCTTTACTTGAATTTCCAGAATCTGATTCTTCAGAAACATGAATTCCCAAGGCATCTGCTAAAGCATCGGCCAGAGCAATAACCATTACTCCACCAACTACTGCTAATTTTGATTGAGTACTAGAATTCAAACCAACCATTAAACCCAAAGTAGCTATTACTCCAGATGTTAAACCAAAGCTAAAACCTACTTTAAATGAATGTTTCATATTCCCAATAAAAACAATAAAGTATATAAATAATTTGTTTATTATCTGCTTAATGAGAAAAAATATATTATTTAGTTTGTTAATTATTACATTATTTATTGTTGGGTGCACCAATAGCACTCCTTCATCCGGATACAAATTAGATAAAGGTAGGTTAGTTCTAGATAAAGAAGGAACTATTCCTGACAACCAATGTACACAAAGAAATTTAAACAACCAAATTATTGTTTTAGAATCAAAATATTGTGGTGCTTGTAGAGAAGCCCTTCAAAAAATTAAAGAAGTAGCTAAAGAATTAAACGTTCAAGTAACATATTTAGATTTAGCTGAGAAAACAGATCTTGATAAAGCAAATCAATTAGGAGTGATGCCTTATTATACTCCAACCATGGTAGCAGGTTGTAAAGTTTATGTTGGTGGGAAAACTAAAACTGAATATACTAAAATATTTAAAGAATTTTCAAACAAAAAATAAAAGAGGTTTAGATGAACGATAATAAAAAGAAATTTATCACTATTGGAATAATTTTAATTGCTCTGATTGCTTTTTTCTTCTTAGCAAAGTATATTTCTTCAGATTGGTTAAAAAATCTAGGGCTAGCTCTCCCCCTACCAGCATTTACTTTTCTAATTGCTTTAGTAGATGGATTTAATCCATGTAATCTATTCATCTTAACTCTACTCCTAACTCTTTTAGTCTCTGCATCTCATTCCAGAAAAAGAATTTATCTAATTGGCTACACTTTTGTTTTAGTAGTTTTCATTATTTACTTTTTATTCATGGCTGCTTGGTTAAACATCTTCAAATATATTGGTTTTATTGATCCCTTAAGATATGCGATTGCTGCCATGGCCATTATTGCTGGAGCAATTAATGCTAAAGAATACTTTTGGTTTAGAAAAGGAATCACTCTAATGATTCAAGAACAACATAAAAGACCTTTACGAATGAAGATTGAAGCTCTAAAAGATAAAATCAAATATGGTTCTTTACCTGCTTTGATTTCTTCATCTGTTATTTTAGCTGCATTTAGTTCTTTGATTGAATTACCATGTACTGCTGGTTTCCCAATTATTTATGCCGGCATCTTAGCAGGCCATTATACCAAATATAGTCTAGGGAGTTATCTCTACTTACTCCTCTACAATGCAATCTATGTCTTACCACTAGTTGTAGTTATTGGAATAGTTGGTTGGACTTTCCACGGCAAACAAATCAGCAAGAAACAAATGTCAGTAATTAAACTCATTGGTGGTTTGATTATGATTGCTTTGGGTATTGTTTTATTAGTTAATCCTGGAATATTAATGGGGTAATCAAACAAAAAAACTCTATTATCCCGAAACTGCTTCCGGTCACGAAACTACTTCCGCTTTAGCTCATCCCAAACTTCTTTAGGAGTTTTATAATGAAGACTCATATGAAGTCTTTCTTCATTATAATGCTTAATGAAAGCATTAAGCGAAGAAAATGTTTCTGTAATGAACTCTTCTTTATAAGTCCTAAAGAAGCGTTCTACCTTGCCGTTGGTTTGGGGTCTATTAACCCTAGCTAAGCAATGTTTTATTCCCAAAATATCTAAAGTGGAGCGAAATTTTGTGTTCTCTTGCTTAGCTTCGGGACGATTAGCATAATATTGTGCTCCATGATCAGTCATGATTGCTTTGGGTTTGCCGCATTCAGCAATTGCTGAATGCAAAAGAGCCAAACTATTTTTTGCTGTGGCTCTTTTAAATATTCCATAACTAGTAATTAAACGTGTTCTATCGTCGATATACACACTCAAATTATTATCTGTAAATGGATCGTGTGACCAATCAGTATGCCATAAATCATTTGGATTTGGAAGTTCATATCTAACCCATTTTCTGGGTCGTTGTTTTCGTGGATTGGCTGTTACCAATCCATTCCTCACAAGAACTTTTTCTATTTGTCTGTGTGAAATAGCAAATCCTTTTCTTTTTAGGATTTGCTCAATATGGCATGCACCATATCCAAAACGTTTTCTTAAATCAAGAATGATGATTACCATATTTTGATTAAGAATTGTTTCTGGACGGCCAGTTTTATGGTCTTTTAAACCGTCCCAGCCAAATTGATTGTAAATCTGCATTATAGAACGAACTGTTCTGTCGCTAATTTTTTGTGCAAGAGCAATTTTTACTCTTGGAATTCCCTTAAGAACTTGTTTTACAATCCAAGTTCTTTTCTTAAAATTAAGCTTGTACATTATGACCACCAAAAGTCATAATACTAACCGGAACTAAAAACGTGATAGTACAA
>CAYSWQ010000023.1:0-13882 GCA_964434885.1 uncultured Methanosarcinales archaeon
TGTCCATCAGACTGAGTAATTACATTGATAACATGAGGAGTTCTTTGGTTTTGAAACAAGTAACAAGAACCAGGCTCTAGTAAATTCTTGCGACATTTTTTTTTATAATCTTGAAACATTTCTGGAAAATACATTTTAAATTGCTGTGCTATGCCTGCATTCATTTTTCCTTGATTATTACAACCTTGAACTAAGTGGTTTGAAGAAGTAGAAAATAAATCTCCATTTTTATATATGATCATTTGATCAGACCTCCCAATGCTTTGCTAATGCGATATCTATCTGGGTTTTCTGGATGCTCAAAACAATGATATTGGACTGCTTTTTTAAATTCTGGACAATCTAAGTAGGGGAGAATATCTTTAACTTTTTTCTCTATGGTTTCATCATTTTCCAAAATTAAAAGTAATCTAAGTTCTTCTCCATTAATCGGTTTTGTTCGCTGATTGTGGATTTGTAAATTTAAGTACGTGGCCAAAACAGATGCATGTGCCAAGGGTTCGGGTTTATTGATGTTTCCATTTTCTTCTACATCATAAAGAAAAACATTTTTGCCTATTCTTTGCTGTTCTAATATTTCATCTAATGCCTCAGTTGGAGCAAAATTATCTAAGTAATAGTGGTAAGAAGGAACATAAATCTTCCATCTGGCATCTACTAGATTTAGACGCTCTCTTCCAAATTGATGTCCTTCGACATTTCCTTTTCTTTTGCGTGGTTTTTCTTGAAACATCGCATCATCAATGACCCCATCAATAATTTTAAGTCCTTGCCAAATAGATTCAACAGAATGAGCATAAACATTTTCCATTCCAGGAACAGGGATTTCAAATTTTCTAGAAAAAGTGAATGGACTTAAGTGTTTAAATGGTTTTTTACTATATGAGGAAACATCAAAGGCACAGAAACTTGATTTGGGATTTTGATTATTACTGTAAAGTTTCCCTTTTTCTTTAGAGACAAAAATTATATTACTCATATTTTATTGAAAAATCATTGTTTTATAAAGTTTTCGTAAAATTAACTACTTTAAAGTACTAATCAAGTAAACTTTATCGTTTTCTCTAACTTTAGAATTAACTTTAACAGAGATGATTTCTCCTTTTTTGGCTTGGTTTATTTTACCGGAATTATTATGAATTTCTTTTACAATAACTTCTTCGCAACCAGTTGTTGGTCCAATAAACATTAAGTTATCTCCAATTTTTAAATCAGAACTTTCAATTTTAAATTCGGCGACTTGTTTGTGGTTATAGAAATTACTAACTTTCCCTAACAACATTTTTCTTGTGGTTGATTTATTTCCATAAAGATTACATCTTTGGTGATGGGGATAATCTACTAAAAAACCTTGGGAAAAATCTTTGTTGTAAACTTTTTTTAGTTGGTTTGTAAGTTGATTTGTTTTTTCTTCAGTAAATTGATTGTTTTTGATTAATTCAAGTGCTTTTCGATAGATACTAACAACTTTACTAACATAATCTGCTCCTCGATTTCGTCCTTCAATTTTTATACAACTAACTCCTGTTTCTAATATTTTAGGTAATAATGGTAAAGCACAGAGATCTTTAGCACTCATGATAAAATTATTATTCATAATCATTTCTTTACCTTCTTCATCAATAACTTTGTATTCTCTGCGGCAAGGTTGTAAACATTCTCCTCGATTGGCAGATTTGTTAAATAATTCTTGAGACATAAAACATCTGCCAGAATAAGAAATACATCTTGCGCCATGAACAAACACTTCGATCTCTAAATTTGTTTTATTTTTAATTTTGTTAATATTTTCTAAACTACATTCCCTGGCAAGAATTATTCTAGTTATTCCTTGTTCTTCCCATAATTTTGCAGCTTCAGAATTGCTAACAGATGCCTGGGTGCTAAGATGGGTTTCTAAACCCAACTCTTTGCATTTTTTAATAACAGCTAGATCCCAACAGATAACTGCATCAACATTATTTTCTTTTAGTTTTACTAGAATTTTATTTAATTTTTTTAATTCTTGTTCATAAACAATCACGTTAACTGTACAATATGCTTTTATATCATTTTCATGACAATAAGAAATTACTTTATTTATTTCTGTTAAATCAAAGTTAGCTGCTCCAGCCCGCATATTAATTCCTTTAATTCCAAAGTAGATTGCATTGGCTCCAGCTTTGACTGCAGCAGTTAACATACTCCAATTTCCTACTGGGGCGAGAATTTCCATTTTAGAATTAAACTTCAATAATTTTCCCTTTCTTTCCAACATTGATAACTTTAGTATTGCCAATTACTTCTTCAATACCTTCGGATTCGTGAACATGACCACAGAGATGAAAATCCGGATTTAATTCTTCAATTGCTTTTCTAACTCCAGAACTACCTGGCCATAAACCTAACCCAATCATACTGTCACTTGGTTGAACATGAGTAACCATTATTTTCTTTTTAACATCTCCCATATTATCGTGGGCTTTTTTTAGAGTTTGAAAGAAGTCTTTTTCAGTTAATTGATGTAAACCAACATCTCCATAACCACAACCAAATAAACCAACATCTCCTTTCTTAAATACATAACCATGCATGTTTTTGATCCCATATTTTTCTACTAAAAAACCAACTTCTGGCATTCCTTCGTGATTTCCAGGCATGATGCCCACTTCTAAGTTTTTTTCTTTAAAAGGGCCGATTAAACCTTCCATTGATCCATCAAAGCCAACAAAATCTCCAGCTAAGAGGACTAAGTCTACTTTTTCTTCAGCTCCTTTCTCGGCCATCTTTTTGATAAGATTTTTATCGCCGTGTACATCACTTAAAGCTAGGATTTTCATCTAATTAAAATAAGAATTTACATTTATAAATCTTTCGGTTTTTTAACTTAAAAGTAATAAAAATTAACGTCCTTTCAATTTCAAATCCAAGACTAAATCTTCTAACTTTCTAAGATCATACTTGATAGAATCAAATTTTCTTCTAATTCCTGGTTCGCGGAAGTCAAATTTAAGTAATTCGCCATAGATTTCGTCAACTAAATCTTTGATGATTCCAACTTCGTCAACTTTACCTTTACCTGCTAAGAAAACTGCTTTCCGAACTAATTCACCAGTTAAATCGCATAGTCCCAATATATAATGGTCAGCAGTAACTTTTAATTTTTTCTTTTCAATTAAAATTCCATCTTTGACAAAGTGATAATAAAGTAATGCTTCAACATATTCTTGAATTGATACTCGATAACTACCTTCAAAAGCTAAAGCTTTGCTGTGTTTAACAATCTCTTCTGCTTTTTCTTTTTCTTTTTCGATAGATTTTATTAAACTGACAGCTTCTTCTAAATCATCGCGATGGACAGCATAAATTATTTGTTTGCTTAATTTTAAGACGTCTCTGCTTTTTTTGATTAATCTTTCTCTTTCAGCATCATAATCATGCATTTCTTTTCTTATTTCATTGAATTCTTTTTCATTTAACATTTTTTTCACTTTAATAATAAAAATAAGGTTATTTATAATGCTTTCCCGAAAAAACAACTCTTGTAAACAAGAGCATTTACAAAACATTTATACAACAAAAATAAAATTTTTGAGCATAAATGTTTTGCTGATAAATCTAACATTTACAAAACATTTATATACTTAAATTAATTAATTAGAGATTAAATTAAACAGAGGCATATAGATGGTTGAACAATCAATATTTAGGGGAGTAATAACTTTTCTTGGTAAAGTAGGAGTATATGATGTAATTTTGCCTTTTCTGTTAGTTTTTACAATAGTGTTTGCAATTTTGGATAAAACTAAAGTATTGGGGACAGAAAAAGTTGAAGGAAGGGAAGTTACTAAGAAGAATATTAATTCAATAGTTGCTTTTGTAATTGGTTTTTTAGTAATTGCTTCAACCAAATTAGTTGCAGTTATTAATGAAGTAATGGCAAATATTGTATTGTTATTGATTTTAGTCGTTTCATTTTTGCTTTTAGTGGGGGTTTTTTTTGGTAGTAAGGAAGTTACTTTGGAAAATTTTCCAGGATGGACTAAATTTTTTATGATACTTTTATTTATTGGAATTGTTTTAATTTTCCTGAATGCTTTAAATTGGTTAAGTTTTTTAATTTCCTTGTTAGAATTTGGAGATTCGCAATGGTCTTCAGCGATAGCGATGATGATAATTATTTTGCTTTTCATAATATATATCACTAAAGATCCAGGATCAAAAAAAAATGAAAAAAAATCAGATTAAAAAAATAAAGAGGTAATAAAAAAATGGCATATACGTTTTCCAGTCTATCAACATATTTTCAAACATACGGGTTATTGGATTTTTTACTTCCATTCTTGTTAGTTTTTACAATAATTTTTGCAGTTTTACAAAAAATTAAATTGTTTGGCGACGACAAGAAAAATTTTAATGTAGTTATTGCATTAGTTTTAGGTTTGTTGTTTATTGCCCCACATATTACAGGAACTTATCCAGGAGGATATGATCCAGTACAAGTATTAAATGAAGCATTACCTAGTGTTTCTTTGGTTGCAGTAGCAGCAATAATGTTATTGTTATTGTTGGGTATTTTTGGTCGAGATTTGGGAGAATCATTGATGCCAGTAATTGCTGTTGTGGCAATAGGGTTTGTGATATATATTTTTGGAGCAACTTCTGCTTTAAGTTTGTGGGCATCACCTTCTTCAACATTTGGGAGTTGGTGGACGGATGAATTAACTGAATTATTAGTTATTATTTTGGTCTTTGGGTTATTAGTCTGGTTTATTACTAGAGATACTAGCAAAGACAAAGGAACTGGATTAGGAGTAGTAAAAGATTTCCTAAAGGGGTTAACTGAAAAGAGAAATTAAAATGGCAACTTTCCTAGATGTTGGATTATTACAGTACTTTAATGTAATTTTTCCAGTCTTGTTGATTTTTGCTTTATTTTTTGCTTTATTACAAAAAACAAAAATTTTAGGAAATAATGTTACTATTAATGCTATTATTGCAGTAGCAATTTCATTTATGTCTTTAATGTCAAAAACATTAATTCAATTAATTGGTTTTATGGCTCCTTGGTTTGTTTTAGTTTTAGTTTTTGTAATTTTGCTACTATTGATTTTTCAAACATTAGGGGCAACTGAAAAGGATATCTCTAGTGTTTTGAAAAAAGAAAAAATTGTTCATTGGAGTATTATTGGTGTGGGGCTATTAATTTTAATGGCAGGTTTAGGAACTATTTGGGGTCAACAGTTAACTACTATGGCTGGAGGAGTACCAACTACTACTAATATATCTGCTTCATCAGGAACTGCTAGTTTAGAACAGAATTTATATGCTACTTTTTATAATCCAAAAGTTCTAGGTTTAATATTTATCTTTTTGATTGCAGTGTTTGCAATAGCTTTTTTAGCAGGAAGTGGTTAGAAATAAAATTATTTCTTTTTAACTTTTTTAGTAATTCCTTTTAATTCTTTGACATTTTCAACGAATTCTGGAACTACATCTTTGAAAACTTTGCCTACGGCTTTTAATTCAGTACCAACTTCACTCATACGAGAATCATAATCTTCTAGTTTTCCAAGAACTCCTTGGTGTAATTCACTAAAATCACTTTTTAATTTATCAACATCATTATGTAATTTATTGATTGTACCTTCAACGTTTTCTTTCCAATCAATAATTTTTTTAACTTCTTCGATTAAAGAATCCCATTTTTCGTCAATTATTCCTTCCGCAATCTCTTCAATACGCCCATACATATCTTCGCCCATCTTTTCTGTTTGAGAAGGATCTTGGGTTTCTTCAGGTTGAGATTCCATTCCAGGAGGAGCCATTTCTGTACTTGACATCCCAGGATCAGCAACTGGACCGGGACCAGGCATATCTGGACTTGCAATGGCACTTTGAGCTAAAGCGTCATTAATTTGAGTTAGAGAAAATTTTTTTGCTTTTAATTCATCAATAATTTGATTATCACTCATTCCTTGAGTGCGTAATTGTTTAACTTCATCAACTGGAACATTTCCTTTTGTAAAAAGACCCATTACTATCACCTATTTTTACTATTTTTTGTTTCTTTTTAAATTTTTACAATTTTTTAATTGTTTTTGAACTAATTTTTTCTTCTACTACTCTTTCGACATCTCGTTGAGTAACAAAATTCATTGGATTCCAATAATCAATGTATTTTTTGAGAGTTTGTAATTCTTCTTTACCTGCTGTAATTTTTAATTCCTTGACAATTAAATCCATTTTTTGATTTGTTTTTTCACGATCTCTTTTTAATTCCATTAAATCGTCGTGGAGGGTTTTAAGTTCTTTGCTAATTTTTTCCTGTTTGTTACTAGTATCTTGTTTGATAATATCTAGTTCTCTGCGAATGTTATTGACTTTGCTTTCAATTCCCCTAATCCAAACATAAATTTTACTTTGGTCAAACCCACTATTGGCTTGAGAATCTGTTGCTTTCTTTTCTTCTTTTTTTCCTCCAAATAAATTTGTGTCCATTATTCAATAAAAAAGAGAATAGTTATAATAAAGTTATGTGAGTATTTTTGAGTAGTATACTATTAGATTAGGGAAAAGTTTAAATGATGATTAACATTAAACATTAAAAAAGATGGTAGGTCCAAAAGAAAAAAAGTGTTTTGAATATGATGTATATCATGAAGGAGAGAATAAAGTTTTGAAGGTTTATTGTGAAAAATGTACTTTTCCTCCTTCGATTGAAGATAGTTCCTTGTGTTTATCAAAAACCATTGATCTATTACAACAAGTTTCTGGAGTAACAATTATAATTATTTCTCAGCGTCGTGAATATGAATATGATTATTCTCAAGTTTCTTTATTGGTTGAGTTAGCTCAGTTTTATAGAGCAGTAAACAAAGAACAGAGATATTCACATTCGGCTTTAGTTACTGATCCTTTGCATGAAAGATATTTGAAATCTAGTTATGCTGTATTTCAGAGAATAATTTCTCATAAATTAAAAGAAGACCCAATTCGTGCTTATGTTGAGTTAAAAAGGTTGTTGAGGAGAGAAAAGATTAAACTTAATAATTTGATCGATGAAAGACATCAAACCAGTCAAAATAGATTTATTGGAGTTGTACATGAAGTTATTGATACTTTAGAAAAAACTAAATTTATTACTTTAATAACTCCACACTTACATAATTATGAAGTAGGTACTCGAGAAATTTATAAGAACGTATTCCATCCTTCCACTAGACCAGATTTCATGTATACAAAGTTAATTGCTGAGTATCCAGAGGGAGAAATCGCTGAAAGTTATAATTTTGGAGATGGAGTAGAAAAAGCAGATGTAACTTTGTTTAATTTTCCAGATAATATTAAAACATTATATCATCTTAATCCTCCAGAATTTAAATTTACAGAAGATGAATATGGTTTGTTGGATGATGCTAAAAGAATTATGGCGGAGCATAAACCTACACAAGAAGAGTTTGTTAATCCACAAAGAATGAGGGAAGTTTTTTTTAGTATTGGACAAGATTTGATAAGAGATTTAGCTAAACAAAAAAGTATTCCTTTAGAAGATCAACAAGTAGAACAATTGGCACAATCTCTATTAAGATACACAGTTGGTTTTGGTTTGATTGAGGTTTTGTTGGCAGATCCAAAAGTACAAGATGTAAATATCAATTCACCAAATGGAGAATTACCTATTTTTTTAGTTCATCAAGATTATGGTGATTGTTATACTAATATTTACCCAACTAAACAAGAAGTTGATTCTTGGGCAACTAAATTAAGATTGATTTCAGGTAGGCCGCTCGATGAAGCAAACCCTATTTTAGATACTGAGTTAGAAATAACTAGTTTTACTTCAAGGGTTTCAGCAGTAACTGCCCCTTTGAATCCGATGGGTTTGGCTTTTTCTTTTAGAAGACATAGAGATCATCCTTGGACATTTCCATTGTATATGCAACCTAAAGTAAAGATGATGAATGCTTTAACAGCCGGATTATTGTCTTTTTTGATTGATAATAATGCAACGATGTTGATTGCAGGAACAAGAAGTTCTGGAAAGTCTAGTTTACTTGGTTCTGTATTAGTGGAGATAATGCGTCGTTCTAGGATTTTGACAATTGAAGATACTTTTGAACTGCCAGGTAATTCATTACGAGAATTGGGTTTTAATATTGAGAGTTTGAAAGTTGGTTCGGCTTTATCAACAAAAGAAGCAGGTTCAGAAGTAGATGCTTCAACAGGAATTAGATCTACCTTGCGTTTAGGAGATTCGGCTTTGTTTGTGGGTGAAGTGAGAAGTAAAGAAGCCATTTCACTTTTTGAAGCCATGCGAGTAGGAGCTGCGGCCAACGTGGTAGCAGGAACGATTCACGCTGCTTCTCCTTATGGCGTATATGACCGGGTAGTTAATGATATTGGGGTTCCGAAAACTTCATTTAAGGCAGTAGATGTTATTATTCAGTGTAATCCAGTTAAATCTGCTTCTGGATTGAAGAAAGTGAAAAGAGTATTAGGAATCTCTGAAGTGAGAAAACAATGGGAAGAAGATCCATTGAAAGAAGGGGCTTTTGTTGATTTGATGAAATATAACTCCAAAACAGATGAAATGGAAATTACTGATGATTTAATTAATGGTAATTCTGAGATTTTGAAAAGAATGGCAGGGAACATTAGAGAATTTGCAGGAGATTGGGATGCAGTTTGGAATAATATTCAGTTAAGGGCAGATTGTAAACAAGCAATTGTAGATATTCATGAACAAGTAAAAGATGATTCTTTATTGGAGGCAGAATTTGTAATTAAGTGTAATGATAGGTTTCATTTGTTAACAGACAAAGTACAAGAAGAAGTTGGAAGTATGGATGCAGAAAGGATTTTGTTTGAGTATAAAGAATGGTTGAAAGGAGAAGTGAAGAAGAGGAAGATGTGATATTTCTCGTAATCTTTTTAAACACTTGAATTACTCTTTAATAAAAGAGGCAATTAGATGGGTGAAGAACAAGAATATCAGGAATTGTTAGATAAGTATAAAGCTAAGATTAAATCTGAATTGGGGCAAGAGGTTAAGGCTGCTCCCAGTATGGAATCAAGAGAGTATTTGCAATTTAAGAATGAGATTTATCCTCAAACATATTCTTTGTATGAAAAAGCCTGTAATTTTTCTGAGAATTTATTGAAATTAAAAGCAGATCCAAAGAAAGCACCAGCGATGCAGGAAGATATTGATTTATGTCATTTACAAATAACCCCTTCTGGGGTAATGTCCTTGGCAATTTTGTTGCCTTTAGTAGTTATTGTGTTTGGTTCTTTGATTGCTTTTGCAGTTTTTAATATGATGTTCTTTGTTTTTTTCTTTGTCTTTGCAGGGGCAGTTATGATTCCTGCTTTGCAGAAAGTTCCTTCTTTTATGGCTAATTCTTGGCGAATGAAGGCTTCGAATCAAATGGTACAATGTATTTTTTATTTGGTTACATACATGAAACATACTTCTAACTTAGAACGAGCAATTGAATTTGCTTCTAATCACTTAACTGCACCTTTATCATTAGATATGAAGAAAGTATTGTGGAATGTGGAAACACAAAAATTTCCATCGATTAAAGAATCTTTTGAGGATTTTTTAGCGAAATGGCAAAAGTGGGATAAAGAATTTGTTGAAGCGGCACATTTGGTTGAGTCATCATTGTATGAAGGTTCAGAAGATCGTCGTTTGACTTTATTGGATAAATCTTTAGATGTTGTATTAACTGGAACTTATGAAAATATGTTGCATTATGCCCATAACTTAAAAGGTCCGATGACAATGTTGAATATGTTGGGAATTATCTTGCCGATTTTGGGTTTGGTAATTTTGCCATTAGTAGTTTCTTTTATGTCCGGAGATAGTGCTTCTCCTTTGACTATGGTAATTTATATTGCGATGTTGTATAATGTTACGATTCCAATTGCAGTTTTTTATTTAGGAAAAGTAATTTTATCTAAGAGACCAACTGGTTATGGAGACACTGATGTTTCAGAAGGTAATCCTTCAGTTAGTAAATTTAAAAATGTAATTATACCTTTGGGAAAAGGTTTGGAAATTAAGTTGAATCCTCTTTATTTTTCAGTAGTTGTTTTTGTGGTTTTATTTATTATTGGTTTCAGTCCAATTATTTTGCATACCATGAATAATGATTTTGAAATTAAGATTGGAGATACTTTTAAGATGTTAGGTTATATTTGTCCACCAGATATTGCCAAATGTAAAGCTTCAGAAAAACTTGGACCTTATGGTTTAGGGGCCTCTTTATTATCTCTAGTTGCTTTAGCAGGGATAGGATTATCGATAGGATTGTTTTTTAAATTGCGTTCTAAGAATGTTTACAAAATCAGACAAGAGACTAAAAAGTTGGAAGATGAGTTTGCTTCGGCTTTGTTTCAGTTAGGTAATCGGTTAGGAGATGGTTTACCAGCAGAAATTGCGTTTGCTAAAGTTGCAGATGGGATGCAAGGAACAACGTCGGGTAATTTTTTTAATTTGATTGAAAAGAATATTACTAAATTGGGAATGGGAGTACAGGAAGCTATTTTTGATCCGAAAGTAGGGGCGTTAGTTTATTTTCCTTCTAAGGTAATTGAATCTTCAATGAAAGTAATGATTGAATCGGTTAAAAAAGGCCCTCAAATTGCAGCTCAAGCATTATTATCAATGTCTAGATATATTAAAGAGATTCATCGAGTTAATGAGAGGTTAAAAGATTTAATGGCAGATACGATTAGTTCAATGAAATCACAAGTTAAGTTTTTAACACCAGCAATTGCAGGAATTGTTATTGGTATTACTTCTATGATTTCTACTATTTTAACCAGATTGGCATCTAAATTAACAGAATTTTCTTCTCAAGGACAAGGGGCAGGCCCAATGGGAAATATGTTTGATATTTTTGGAATTGGAATCCCTACTTTTTATTTCCAAATGACAGTTGGTATTTATGTAGTACAGATTGTTTATATTTTGACTTTGCTTTCTAATGGAATAGAGAATGGATCAGATAAGTTAGGTGAGAAGTATGCAATTGGAAATAATATGATTAGGAGTGTGTTGATGTATTGTGCTTTGGCAGGAATTGTGATGTTGTTGTTTAATTTGTTTGCGTCTACGATAATGGGAAATACCTTGGGTTAGGTTTTTTTTTAAGAAATTTAAAAAGTGGGAACGGTGGGATTTGAACCCACAACATCCAGATCTTCAGTCTGGTGTTCTCCCAGATTGAACTACGTTCCCGATGAGATTACAAATTAACCTTTCATTTATAAGATTTTCTTTTGAATTATGGTTAAATTTATATACCCTAAAGTTTTACTTTTAGATGATGGAAGAAAAAAAGAGTGTAGGTTTATTAGAAGATAAGGCGTTTTGGTTGGCTTTAGCTTGTGTAGTTGTTATTTTGTCATCAATCTGGTTATTCGATTACGAAGGGATTGTAGGTAATGTAGTGCAAAGTGTTTCTTATTTGAAGGAAGATAGTGAATTGAGAATAGGTGTTAATGATGTTGAGGGATTATATGTTGCTAATTTTAAATTTTTGGGAGCAGTTAGTGATTCTACAATTAAAATTGAAGAAGATTCAAGTATTCCTTTTGATGGGATTGTTTATTCTAAATTTAAAATGTCTTTTAGTAATGGGGAGAAATTAGAGAAAGTTACTTTTACATTAAAATTAAAAGAAGATAAATTAAAAAAATTGGGTTTGTCTAAGGAAGATGTTAAAGTTTATGTGGAAAATGATGAATTAGGATTGTTTACAACCACTGATCCAAGTTTGGAATCTTCACAAAATTATCTTTATTACAATGTTGTTAGTTCTAAAAAAGGAAATTTCGTAATTGGTAAAAAAACAAAAGTTGCTCAAGCAGCTGAAGTTAAACCCGTTGTTGAAAAGAAGGTTGAAGTTAAGAAACCAGTTGTAAAGAAACCAACACCAAAACCAGCTCCAGTTGAGAAAGGATTTTTTTCTAAAATTATTGATTTCTTTAAGAATTTATTTTGATTGATTGGTAAGACATAACTAAATCAAGAAAAAAAATAAAAAAAAGAACTAGTACCCACGGCACTTATCACAGTAATATCTGTTTGCGTTGGTTACTACAATGCGTCTTCCGCATCCTTTGCAGCGCCTTTGGATTTTAAACTTTTTAACTTCCTGGAAGATATGCTGCTTCAAATTTTACCACCTTCTTTTTTGGAAAGTGCTGAGAACACACCTATACTCTCACCACCTTCTTTTTTTTTACAATTTGTAGAGGTAAACAAAACTAATATATAAATGTTTGTGGGTTTTCGTCTATTTTTTTGCAAAAAATTACAAAAATTTAGGCAATCCGAATAATAAGAAAAGCCCTAAAACTACCATTCCAAACCAAACATAACGATCCCATTCTAATATTTTTCTTCCATCAAAGTTGCCAAAAGGAATCAAATTAAAAATTCCTAGCCAGGCATTAATCATAAAACCAATTTGCAAAATAGGTAATGTGAAACTTAATGCTAAAAAGACTAAAGCTAGAACGAAGTTAGTTAATGGTCCTGCTAAACTGATTTTTCCATTTTCTCTTAAGGTTACTCGACCGGCAATCATTACTGCACCAGGAGCTGCAAAAATAAATCCAGTAACAGCTGCTAAACCTAAGGCAAGGTAAAGCATTTGATTGAAAGCTCTAAATTCAGCAGTACAACCATAATGTTGAGCTAGAAATTTATGGGCTAATTCATGAAAAAGAAAACCCACTCCTGCAGTCATTAATGAGATAATAAATAAGACAATGAAAGAAGAGGAAAAGATTTGAGTGAGATTACCTTTAAATAAAGTAATTCCTCCAAAGACTAACGCAAAAGCTAAACTTAGTACAATCCATGCTTTTAAAATATCAATTAATTCAGTCTTAGAAGTTTTAATCTTTCCGATCTTCAGAGTTTTGTAGGTTTCCATTGAGTTTGTTTTTAATAACTTGTTTTAAAATTTGAGCTGCTTCTTCAACACTTTGCAAAACAGTTAAGTCTGCAAAACTTTCTTCTGCACATTCTTGACAGTAATAATCAGGAGTGTCTTTAATTTTGAATTTTGCTTCCTCATCACAAATGATACATTTCTTTGGCATCTTTATTTTAGAAAGAATAATGATTTAAAAATATTTTGTAATTTTACTTTAACAAAAATCTTTCTAATTCTTCTATTTCGTGAGTAGTTACGGCACAACCATTGTATTTTGTAGTCCAGAGAATTGAGTTTACTAACATTTGTTTTCCTGTTTTTAATCTAGGAATATAGTTGTCTAGGATTCCTAGTTTGTAGGCAGTTCCTACCAATTCTATAGATCTAACAATTTTAATTGCTTTTAATTGGTCGGAGAATTTTTTCATATTGGTTGGGTTGCCAGTTACATCTCGTTTAAATCTAATTTCTAAAAGTTTCTCCATTTCTTTGTAATTTTCAATGAATAATCTTAATGTTCTTTCGTCCATGACAACCCCTTCTGATTGTAATTGTAATGCAGAAGCAACGGATTCCATTTCTCCAGCTTGAATAATATCCATAGTTTTGTTTTTGATTTTAAAAGAACTGTTAGCTAATTTTTTTAATTCTAAAACTCTTTTTTGAGGGACTTCTTTGTAAATTTCTAAAGTCCCTTCACGAATGTGTTTCATTACTTGTAAGGCTTCGAAACCAAATCTTTTAATTTTTAGTGGTCGATCAATTAATTCAATTTTGACAGCAGGGGTGATGTAAAATTTACCGTTGAAATGTTTTTTCAATTCTGGTAGGATCCAATCTAACCTAGACATGACTAAAGAGATGATTGGTCCAGCATCGAAAAAAAGACATTTTACCATTTTCTATCCTCCTTTTTTTCGGGCTTGTCATTCGGCCAAACATCT
>CAYSWQ010000024.1:0-13637 GCA_964434885.1 uncultured Methanosarcinales archaeon
AAGCTAAAGTCTTCTTAGTCTTCTGTGTTTCATCTGTCTCATCATTAATTGCTTTCAGTTCTTTATTATATTGTTTTGTAAAAGAAGGTCTCTTTTTCATCTCTTCTAAAACTTTATCTGTTTTCTTACTTTTCAAATCCTTTTCCCACCGCTCATATGTTTTCATCCAAGTAGCTCTTTCCTTAGCGGCCTGTTTCCACACTTTAGCACTAAACTCATCATATTGCCAAGTATCTTTTTTAATACTTTTAGGTATTGTCTTAGCTATCTTCTTCTGCACACTCGCATAATCAATTTTTTTATCTGCAGGTTTAGATTTAACTGCTGCAGATTTAGTTTTTGCAGATTCAGTTACTTTCTTTTGTAAATATTTACTCGCATCTTCTCCGGTCCCACCTGCAGATTTAACTGCAGATTCCAACGTATCTTTTATTGTTTCTTTCTTTTCTTTTATTTTTTTCTCTAATTCCTCTTTCTGTTTTTGCAAAGTACTCAATACCTTAGGATTATTTCTGTTTTTAGAATCATCTATCTCAGACTTTTTTCTCACTAAATCTTCCTCTAAACCTTTTAAATCAGAATACACCTTACTCAATTCAGTTTTTACTTTTTTAACTGATTTCCATTTTTTTTCTCGAATTGCTTTTGCTTTCTCATTATAATCTTGACGTTCTTTTTTTGCCTTTGTAACCGCATCTCTAGCTTTTTCCAATTCTTCTTTAAATTTAGTTACTGAATAACTATGAGTTTTTCCCCTTTCTTCTAATTCACTTTTTATTTTTTCATCATATTTTTCAAGTTCATCTTCACTAGCCCCTTCACCTAAAGCCTTTGATTTAAGCGTACGAAGTTGTTCAACTGTAGCAGTATGCTTTGCAATTTTATCTTTTTCCCATTTTTCTCTTTTTCTATGAACAGTTTGAACTGCTTTCTCCAAGTTATCAACAACCCCTTCTTGCTTTTTCTCTTTACTTATCAATTCTTTATATTTAGTATCATAATACTCTTCAACAAACTTTTCTGGTGTTTTACTAACATATGGTGCTGTTGATTGTTGTGTAGTTCCAGTTGTTACAGGGGCAGGACTAGCAACCGGAGCAGGTTTGGCTTTATCTATTGCTTTTTTAAACGCAGATTCTATTGCCACTACACCTTCACCCTCTTTTTTAGGCTTAGTAAATTTACCTTTGCTAGCTTCACTTCTTACATAAACAACTTTCTTAGTTTTCGGATCCAATAAAACTTGTATTCCGCTATCTGTAGAATAAGATAAATATTCTTTAGTCCCATGTTTTACAATGGTTGGATTTTTTAAAGCCACATCACCCCTAGTGGTCGGACTTTTATAAGTAAAAACTGAAGGGCTATTTTGTAATATTCTTCCTTGTTCTACTGTAGCACCAGATTTTCCTTTCTTTGTATAAACTTGAACTACTTGGTTATTTTCTTTCATTTTCATAACCAAAAGACCTTCTTTATTTACTTCGTAAATAAAACCTGCTTCTTCAACTTTACCTTTTTCTTCCAATTCTTTTAATTGAGGAGCAGTCAATTCAGATACTTTTGATTTCTGCTCATTTGTCAATTTCACACTTCCAGAAGAACCTGTTGCTTGAGCTTGTCCTGTAGCAGCAGGTTTATTACTTGTACCAAAAATTCCTTTTCCCACCAAAGGTTTCCTTTCTTCAGAACCAAATAAAACACAATTTAATTTATTCCAAAAACCAACACAATTTTTCTCATTAAACTCACTAGACAATGTTTCATCAACAGCAAAAACACTAAATACCAAAACCAGTACAAGTCCCAACATCACCATCTTTTTCATTTAGTTGTTCCTCCTGTTGTTGCTGTACTACTAGTTAAAGGTACACTTTTTGAAGTAGTTGGAGCTGTTCCACTAGTCGGTGTTCTCCCAGTACTCCCACTAGTTCCACCCGTAGTAGAAACTACTTTCGCTCCTGTGGTTCCAGTAGTAGATTTGACTGGAGCAGTTGTAGTTTTCTTATCTTTAGCTTTATCTAAATCTTCCACCATATCACAATAAGGTGCTCCAGTAACATCTGGCCTATTCTTAACTAAACCAACCACAGTATTAACAATATCTAAAATCTGATTAATAAATTTGACAGCTTTACATGGCAACATTACTGAACTTCCATGTTGTACCCAACATCCTGCTGCACAAGCAACTAATTCTGTTAACCCAGCCACTAAACCAACTGGACTGGAAAAAGCACCTTTTAATGCATCACCCAATGTATTCCATAACCCCGAAGGCAATATCTCTAAAAAAGGACCAGTAAAATATTGACACTCCATCAATTCAAATAAATTATCACATGATTGTACTGTAGCTATCCCTTGAGGAACTTCTTTTTGTAAACATACTATTTTTCGACAATGAACTTCCCTTAACTTCTCTAAATTATAAATCACTCCGGGAATACATAATCCAATAATAGAAAGATAAAAATTATCATATAAACTAGTTGCTGGAATTCCTAAATATTTTCTAGCCGTAATAGTATTATACCCATCTAAAATATATCTTTGATAAGCAAAATACCAATTATTTTCTCCTAATGCACTTTCCAAACCAGAAGAAGTATACTTTTTCCCTGTTTTCTTACCAGTAATTGGATCCACAGCATCGATTGCTGCCCCACCTGGCTCACAACTTAAAATCTGGATTGGAATTTGTAAATATTTAACATACTTTAAAACACCATCTTCTGAAGTTTGTACTGTAAAACAAGTACCTTTCAAAACATTAGCTGCTACTGCTAAAGGCCCTTTCCCTTCTAATTCACTAGCTGCAGTATTAACAGTACTAGATACTAAATCATATATTCCAATCAAACCTTGAATCACATTAACAATCCTTCCAACATATCTAACCCAATCCAAAACTTTCTTCACTACTCCAATCCATTCTGTATGGTCATAATATTCTGCTTTAGCATCATCAATTTTCTTCTTCAAATTCTCATCTAAAGAACCATAAGAAGTAAAAGCAAAAGGTATTGGTACACCAACTTCTTGCACTTCAGCATTTTGCAAAGCAGTACTTCCAAGTTTAGAATAAATATTAAATTTACAAGTGTAATTTACATATGCTGTCTCAAAATAATCTTTATCTTGTCCTATCTTCAAATAACTTCTAGAATCAAAAGGAGACATTTCTACAATTAAAAGTGGAGTTGGTGTCGCCGAAGTAGTACCTCCTAAATTATCAAACAAAATTTCCCTCGCTTTAGCACTAAATCCTGATTCGGGAGTACAACCAACTAAATCAATTTTACCTGCCTCTGCTCGAGAATCTGTCTTCAATGCTATCTGCATAGCTATTCTTGAAGAAATTTGCTGTGTAGCATCAATATCAATGAAATCTCCAATCCCATAAGTAGAAACCGAAGCCACTTCCCAATAATCTGGATTTGCTTCATTGGCCACTCCCAAAATATTAACTTTATAACTTCCTTTTGATCCAGATTTAACATTTTTAGGTTCTCTTTTCCATGTAGCAGGATTTCCTGCTGTATCATAAACCTCAATCTCCAAAGCAGCTGCCGGATCAGGACCACTTTTAATACTACTTGTTTCTAACTTACATTCCCAATATTTCTTTCCTGCATTACAATCTTGTTCAGTAAATACTGCCCAGCCAGAATAATCCATTCTATCTGCATAACCAGAAATATCTGCTTCTGGAAATTTCTCTTTAACTTTACTATCTGGATATTTTGTTTTAGCATCTTTAACAATCTCATTCAAATCTACAAGTAACAATAAACCATTTCCTTCATTAATTTTAAACTCCAAATTCAATTTATCAGCACTCTGCAAATAATTCTTTTTTGTAGCCGTAGAAGAAGTACCATAAACTTCCATGCTTTCTATAATTGGACCACTACTATCTACATTAACATGAATCTTAGGGATTAATTTAGAATCATAATTACCGACTTTATCTTGAAATTTAGATAAACCCACTAAAACCTTAGGGCTTCCCCCACCATAATCAATATTCCAATTAGCCACCAAAGTGGTATTATTAAAAAAATCAGGTAATTTATCATTCTGACCATCTAATCCAGCCAAACTAGCCAACAAATCATTCTTATCTATTCCTGCTCCTTTCTCACTAATCTTTAACACTAACTGATTCATTATTCCTTTCTTTCCACTTACATAACTAACTTTTTGATAAGTTCGAGCTGTACCAAAATAAGTAGCTATGGGGTTGCTTTTATCTACATTCAAACTAGTGCTTATGGTTTGATTAACTTGATTTCCCATTTCATCTTCAGCAGTAACAATTAAAGAAATAGTACTAGCTGGAATTACTTCAATATTATTCCAAGTACAAGTCCAGGCTCCTACAACTTTACTATCTTGAATACAACTGGCTTGACTTCCTTCGATTTTCGCTTGAGAAGATGTTGCTGTAACTTTTTTTAGATTACTTTTTTCAGTAACATTAAGACTAATATCAGTTGTATCTTTAAACTGACCAATATAAGTTCCAAAATCTTTTAATTTCAAACTATTTTTATCAATTACTGGTTTAACAAAATCGGAATAAAAACTGGTTGCTCCCGTAGTATATGTATGGCCTAAATTATCTTCTGCCCGAATCTTAATCCATCTTTTTCCTTCTCCTGTCAAATTAAGAGACAAATAACCAGAACTAGCCGTATCTAATCGATAATCATAATCACAATCTCCTGCTGAAAAATTTTGAATTGTCTTTAAAACTCCTGCCACACTATCAATAATCTCAATCTTTTTTATTCCAGAACAATAAGCTTTATCTTTATCTTCCACTGTAAAATCCAAAATCAATCCTTGACTAGCAGAGTTTTGTTTCACACTTTTCAGTTTAATTTGCAATGCATCTGTAAAACCATCACTCAATTTAGTTCCATCAACTTTAATTTTATCTGAAGCACTTACACTCTGATTATTACCTAAAGAATCCAAAAAATAATAAAAAACACTAAAATCATAAACGCCTGAAGTTATCCCATCTTTTAAGGGACTTACATATTTGCAAGTAGTTCCTAATGCTCCTCCCGAACAAGAATTAAATGAATCTTCTCTTCCCTTAACATTAATTTTAACTTGTTTAGGATCAATTGTTCCATTCGTTCCATTAATGGCACCACTTATCAAACTTTCAACTACCCAAGTATCTCCAGCCCCATCAATAAAACCTTTAAATTTTTTATCTCCGTGATTTGCAGTAATAGAAATTGAAGCAGCATAAACATCTGCTACACAAAAAGGAATACTCATTACCAAAGCGATTATAAACAATCCAATTCCATTTAATCTTCTTTTATTCATATAAACCTCGGTTCTAAAGCTTTTCTAATTTTAGGCATTCTGGAAATGTTATTCATTTCTCCAATTATCTGTATATCTTCTATCACTTTTCCATTAATCTGCAATGGCTCTGATTTACAAGAATCGAATGCGCATCCTGCTCCAGTTAAACATAAAAACCCCTGACATTTTTCACTAGTCCAATTTAATTTCTGTGGAATTCCTTTGATGTCTTGAGCTGGCAAATAAATTATTAGCTCATCAGAACCATACAATTGTTCTGGAGTAATTCTCAAATATGTAGCAGGTGTATCCCATTCCAGCATTCCATTAACATATTTTGACATATTAGTTTGATTAAAATTTTCACAAGTTTGTTCTGCCCAGGTTAAAATATCATAACTAGTGCATCTAGTCTCAGCTGGAAAACTAACCAATTCTTTTAACACCATGCTCCCAGTAACCTTATAAATTCCCGGAACTAATCTAACTTCTTTTTTCTGACTACCTCTAAAATTATCAGAGACAGAAAATACTTCTGATTCTACTTTTCTATTTTTTCCAAACATTCTATCCAAAAAGATAGTGGCTTCTTCTTTTTTATCTAAAGCTTCTACTCCGGGAGTGAAATAATAATTATTATACTTACTTATTGATCCATTTACTTCCATATTAAAAATTGGTTTATCTTCTGCAAACAAACCTTTATCAAAGAAACAAACTTCTTTTCCTTTCTCACAAGAAATATCTTTATAGGGAATTGGCAATAACAAAGTAGTAATAGAAAAAGGATCCAAGGTATATTTACAATTCAAAGGTTGCATACATTTTTTCAAATTTCTCTTTTTCACAGTTACATTAATCGCTTTGACCCTATGTAATTCAACCACTTTATTAGGCATATCTTGAGATAAACCAGCTACAGGATAACCAATTAATGCAGATTTATTTCCACGATATTGGTAAGTGTCAATAGGATAAAAATTCATCAAATAATCATCTTTAAAATACGTAACTTCCCCCCCATAAATAGCTGGGTAATTACTTTCTAAATTACCTTGTTTGTTAGTAAATCCAATTTGACAATCATCTTGGTCAGGAATACTAAAACCAATTTGTACTTTTTCAATTGGTTCTTTAGTAAAACTATCTACAACTACTGTTTTTAATATTCCTGTATCCCAATGATTCTTATCACAAGCTAACCGAGGCAAAGGTTTGGGAATGGCTGAAACAAATTTCCCTGGTTCTGGTTTTTTATTATTTCTAACATTTCCTTCTAAAGCAAAAACAAAATCATAACCTTCTCCTCCAAAAGCTGCTGGGTCTTTCAAAGATACTAATACTGGAAAACTAATATCATAATTAGTTTCATAATGTTGTTGTCCCATCTTAAAAACACCGTATTTAACAAAAAAATGAAATGGTTTAATAACTCCTTTTTTGCTATTGGTTTTCAAATAAACTGGCCAATGAAAATAATTAAAATTGACATTTACTCCTTTTGCTCCTTTTAAAGTTAAAACTGATTGATCATAAACACCTTGATAAAAATTACTTAATGTACCATCTGGATAAATATGGCCATAAAAATTATTGCTACCCAAAAACCTAAGTAATGGAATATAAGAAGTAAATAATCTTTGTAAATCCTTCTTAACTTTGGTTTCTGTCCAAAAAAAAGTTGGTACACTACTAAATCCAGTTGCCACAGTAGGTGGTAATTTTTGCATATCTACTCCAGAAAAAGAAGAAACAATATTCATTGCATGGTTTTCTAAAAATGAATAATTCTTTTGAGCCTGAGTTATATGAGTGGCCAATTCATAATATTGCTTTAATTTCAAAGGTAAATTGACATAAAAAATTTTCATCTTTGTAGTAGATTCTCCTTTGGTGGCAGTTACCATCATTGTCAATTGAAAATTAACTGAACTAGTACCAACTCTTGTAAGAACTTGTTTTGACCCATATTTAACTTTAAATCCTTGGTTATCAAATACTGTATAATTTTGTAAACAATCATCTAGTTTTTCTTTAACATATCTATTCATCTGAGTTTCTATGCTCAATGAAGAATCATCTTTAGCATACAATTTTGGTTGTAATGTAGAAAAAACAATCTTATCTTCTCGATTTTGTGGAGAACTATAAAACCAGTAAGGTACTTTAGTTGGTTGTAAATTTATTCCTGCCGAATCAGTTGGTTTAACTGTAGAATACTTGCCTAAAACATCTGGATTAATATACCCTCCTTGCTGACCCAAAATTATTAAACCCCTTTTTCCCACACTTCTTAAACAATTTTCTGTATATTTTTGAATTGGAGAAAAAGTTAAAGGGACTTTTTGTGCTACTGGAACTCCTTCTGTAGTTATCGTTTCTTTAACTGTATTTTTAGTGATATAAAAAATTCCTGCAGATAAAAATAAAAGAACTATTCCTACTATTATGAAAACTGTAATCTGTCCCCTTTTTTCCATGCAAAAAGGATATATCCTTCATTTATAAAGTTAACTATATTTTACGACTATAAATCTTCTAATTTTTAATCAAAAAAAATCACCCAAAAACGTAACAACAAAAAATTTATTAATTAAGAATTTTTCCTTCCCAAAAAATCAATTACTTAATCACATCATTCTTACCAATAAATTACAAAAACTTTATTAATCATGAACTTTTTTAACAGAAACAAGCGGCAGTAGTATAGTGGTTAGTATTCGGCGTTGCCAACGCTGTGACTCGGGTTCAAATCCCGACTGCCGCATAGAGTGAAACGAAATGCGCGTAGTCGGTCCAAAGGGCGAAGTCCCTTTGTATACCGACTGCCACATTCTTTTTTTATTCAATTCTCCAATTTAGAAAAATATATAAACCCCAAAATATTTCTTCTAAATAGCAATCAAGTTCGAAAGAAAAGGTTGAGCTTGTCAAATCCAATTGGTTAACCTTCGAGGTTATAAAACCTATATATCGAAAGTCTTGATTGCTAAAATTTTATTTCTAAATATCAATTATCTTTTCCCAGTTCAAAGAACTGATTGACAGAATTGATTGCTAAAATTTTATTTCTAAATATCAATTATCTTTTCCCAGTTCAAAAATTATTCCAACAAGAAACCATCCACACTATAAACTTCATTAAACCCTTTTTTAAGCATTATCAATTCAGCCATAGAACTCCTATTACCAGAACGACAATAAACTAAATATTTTTTATTTCTATCTAACTTATCAATTTCTTCCTCAAAAGAAGAACTAGTTAAATCTAAATTTATTGCTTTAGCTATGTGTTTTTCATCAAATTCTTCTTTAGTTCGAACGTCTAAAATAATTATAGAAAAATCATTTTGAATTAATTCTAAAGCTTTCCTTACAGATATTCTCATTTTAAAAAATATGGCCCTGAGGAGATTTGAACCCCCGACCTCTGGCTGACTCAGCTACTTTTGATTTTTGACATTGTTTCAAAAGCAGTCATATAAGACTTACGCTCCTTTCGGATCAGCGCTCCAACCAGACTGAGCTACAGGGCCACTAATATCGGCAAACCAACCTCATTTAAAAATTTTTGTTTTTTAATCAACTTCTTCTACCACATAAAAAGATAAATTAACTTATAAATAAATTACAGGTTAAATTAGGAAAAAAAATTCACATCATTTATAAAAAACAAGCAAAATAAAGATTTTCTACTTAATAATTAAAACAAAAGTATATAAACTATAATTCCCGTTCCTAATTCAAAATGAACTTAAATCAAATCAAAAAATTAATGGAAAGAAAAAAAGGCGCCAAAAAAGGAGAAAATGGCTATTTACTAATAATTGGGGGTTCAGAAGATTACGCAGGAGCTCCTGCCTTAGCTGGTTTAGCAGCATTAAGAACAGGTTGTGATTCAGTTACTATTGCTGCCCCTGAAAAAGTAGCTTGGACCATAAACAGGTTATCTCCAGACTTAATCACTAAAAAATTTCCAGGTTCATACTTTACTTTAAAACACGCTAAAGAATTAACTAAACTAAGTGATCGTTTTACTGCTATGTTAATCGGCAATGGTTTTTCTAGCAAATCTAATCGTTGTACTCAATACATTGTCAGAAAATCAATGCGTTTAAAAGTTATTGATGCTGATGCCTTAAAAGCACTTTCATTTAAAGACCCTCACAACTCACTATTAACTCCTCATTTTAAAGAATTGGAACAAATGTTAATTAATAGTCGTAAAGATTTCTTATTACCAAAATTAAGAATGTCCAATCCAAAAGAAATTGGAGAAATCTTACAAGGTAATTTAAAATATTTCCTTCAAAACAACAATGTTTTAATGATTAAAGGGGCTACTGACATAATTATCTCCCGTAACAAGATCACTTTAAACAAAACAGGCAATCCGGGAATGGCTAAAGCCGGTACTGGAGATGTGTTAGCGGGTTTAGCTGCTGGATTCTTAGCAAAAACAGAAGATCTTTACAAAAGTGCGGTTGCTGCTTCTTTTGTTAATGGTTATGTAGGGGATCTTTTACTAAAAAAGAAAAAAGGTTATTCTTTTATCGCTTCAGACATAATTACTGATTTAGCCAATATCAGCAAGGCAAAAGCAATTAAAAAGAAAAGACGTAAAAAGAAAGCTTAAACTATTTTTATTTCTAAATCAAAAAAACGACTCATTATTTTATTAGTTAATTTTATGTTCTCTCCACCCCGACCACAAATTAACCCTTTTACTTTACGATCCTCACCTTTAATCATTACTTTCTCACCTTCTAAAACTACTTCTTCAGCTCTTAAAGGCCGAATCAAATTTTTAACAAATTCAACTGGATCGGAATTGTATTCAAACACCTTAACTGGTTTTCGTAAAGCTTCTTTAACTTTCTTAATTATCATTCCCCCTTTTCCAATCATTAATCCCACATCTCCTTTCTCAACAATAATAAAATAAGTATCTCCTTCCAAAAAGCAATCTTTGACTCTAGCTCGAGAGATATTACTAAGTATCTTCATAATTCCAAGAAGTTCTTGATTAAAAACAATCTTCCCCATTCTCTATCTCTTTTTTACACCCATTACTGAAACAAAAAATTGTTTTTTACAAAGACTGCCAATTTCTTCATTATCCATTTTTAAAATAATTACTGGAACATTTAACAAACCAGCATTATAAACTATATCTTCTTTAACCGCTTTCGGACAATTTTTTGCTAAATATACTTTACTCAATAAACCTTCTTTTAACTGTTTCAATGAATTTTTATTACCTAAAATAATTCTTTTTTCTTCTAATTCTTTCTTCAAATCCACAATTTCTGGACTGATTTCTTTCTTTTTTGCCATTTTTCATCAACTCATTTCATCTTAGTAATCAAACCCGGTAATCCTGTTCCTAAGGGTACTGGTTGATTTACCATTACATTTTCTACTACTGAATTTAATTTATCTTCTTCACCAACTAAAGTGGCATTAATGATATGAACGATTGGAGTTTCAAAAGAAGCCCTAGCTAAAACCGAAGCTTTTTCACTAACTACTCCATAACGAGTAATTCCTTTAATATTTCCTCCAATCACCATTGTATCTGCTACCAACATAATATGTCTTAAATCGATATTTAAACCTTGGGCATTAATAACTTTACAAGCTTCATCAATAATTGCTTGTCTAGCTGCTTCTACACCTAAAACTTTACAAATTTCATGAAGGTCATTTGTATTAGTTCTAACAATATCAACTTCATCCATTTCCAAAATACTTTGTAATGAAGTTCCCGCTGTTAAAACAACAAATTCATCATCTCTTTTAACTGGAAGAACTTGGGTAATTCCCTTCAAACCTTTTAACTTAATAGTTTTAATCTTATCTCCAGCACTATAAATTTCTTTAATCTCATCAATCTTACCTGTATAATTCAATACAAAAGTATTATCTTCGATATTAATAGTAAAATTCTTAACTTTCTTTTTAATCAATTTAGTAAGATCGGTCATCTCCATTCCCAAATCATCTAAAGCACCAGCATCAACTTTAATTTTTAAAACCTGATCCATCAAACTTACTTCTGGTGAACCTAAAATAATATCTCCTAATGTAGTTTCTTTAATACTAGCAGCAAACTTTTTAACTTGATCTGCAGTCATTTTTTTCTTAAAATAAATTTCCATTGTTGGAGTACTAATTGTTTTTCGCGCATCAAAAATCTCTATTAATCGAGGAAGACCCATTGTTACGTTCATCTCCGCAACTCCCGCGAAGTGGAAGGTTCTCAAAACCATCTGTGTTCCTGGTTCCCCAATACTTTCTGCCGAAATTAATCCAATACATTCACCAGCATGAATTTTAGCTTTATTATGTGCTAACATAACCTTATCCATAATTTTATCTAATTTATCTTTAGTAATATTATCTGGTAAATTTTCTTTAATTTCATCTAGTATCTTCGGTGGTAATTTCCCTTTGTATGAATCAACTTGAGTTTCGATTTCTTTTTTCATTTTTCAAATTTTAATTATAGTTATTTCAAACTTGCAGTTTCAATTATTCTTTTAACGTTAACAATTCCACCTTCTGTTCGAGAAACATCTAACCCGTCGTCTCCAAAAGTAAATTGCACGATTCTTTTATTTGCATCTCTTACAGTTTGATCATATTCAACTTTCAAATCCTGCATAGCGTTCGACAATCTTCTATATAAATATCCAGATTTTGGTGTCCGCAAAGCAGTATCCATTAATGAGTCTCTTCCTGTCATCGCTCCGAAGAAAAACTCATATGGTTTTAATCCAGACTTAAAACTGTTTTTAATAAATCCTCTCGCTCGAGGTGTTAAATCGCCTTTCTTAAAATATGATAAAGTTCTGTCTTTAAATCCTCTCTCAATTCTTTTTCCTCTCAAAGCTTGCTGACCCACAACTGCAGTCATTTGAGCAATATTCAAAATATTTCCTCGAGAACCACACTTTGCCATTGTTAAGATTCCACTCTCTTTTACTTCTTTCATAACAATGTCTCCACTCTCGTTTCTTACTTTATTTAAAACTTCTAAAATTCTTAATTCTAATGTTTCAGCCATATCTAATCCAGGCAATAATTCTAAAGAACCATCTTTACTTTGAGCAATTAACTGGTCAATTTTTTCTTCTGCTCTATCCAAAACACCTTTCACATCATCTTGTGTTTTTTCAACAATATCGATATCTCCGATTCCTACAGAAAAACCTTTTTTCAACAAAACAGCCACACCTAACTTAGCAATTTTTTCCAGTAAATCGGCAGTAAAAGCATCTCCATACTGTTCAAAAATATTTCTCAACATTAATCCACTTTCTTGACCTAAATTTGATTTATCCATTACTCCACTTTTCAAGATACCATTAACAATCTTAACAATTGTTCCACTTTTATCTTTTCCAACAAAATCAAATCCTGCCGGCAATAAAACCGAAAACAATTCTTGTCCATTTATTTTAGGTTTATCTGGTAATTTTGAAAAATCATTAACTCCTGCTTGATACAACATGTCAATTGCATCTTCTCGAGAAAAATTATCGTCTGTAGTAATTAAAAAGTTTCCAGTAATTGCGTCTTGAATACAACCAACAACACTTAAACCATATCTTGGACTAATAATCTGAGTTTGAACTAACATCAAAACTTCTGCTTCTGCTCTAGCTTCTTCTGTCTGCGGAATATGTAAGTTCATCTCGTCCCCATCGAAATCCGCGTTATATGGATTACATACTAAAGGATTCAATCTTAATGTTCTTCCTGGTAAAACTTTAACTTGATGACACATCATACTCATTCTGTGTAGAGATGGTTGCCGGTTAAACAAAGCAATATCTCCATCAATCAAATGTCTTTCTACCAAAAAACCAACACTTAATTCTTCTAAGATTTCTTCTTGAGTTTCAGAAGTAATTGCTTTTCTTTTTCCATCTGGTCTGATTACATAATTTGCTCCTGGGTATTTTGTAGGTCCATTTTCAACAAATTTTTTCAAATAATTAAAATTCCATTCAGTTACTCTTTCTGGCACAGTTAAATTATTAGCCATATCTTGTGGTACTCCAACTTCATTAATCTTCAACATTGGGTCTGGACTAACAACAGTTCTAGCTGAAAAGTTAGTTCTTTTTCCGGCTAAGTTATGTCTAATTCTTCCTTCTTTACTTTTAATCCGATCAGTTAAAGTCTTTAACACTTGACCACTTCTATGTCTTGCCGGCGGAATTTGGGTAACTGCATTATCAAAATAAGTAGTAATATGATATTGTAATAAATCCCAAAGATCTTCAATAATAACT
>CAYSWQ010000025.1:0-12688 GCA_964434885.1 uncultured Methanosarcinales archaeon
AAAGAAGGAGTATAGGGTTGAAGATGGGAAAAGTAAGTTTGCATTACTCTTTTTACTCCCAAACTTAACTTATCAACCAAATACATTTTATTGTTTTCTTAGATTAGCTCTTCTACTTGGTCTTGCTTTTTCTGCGCCTTTACCTTTGTTTCTTAATCCACGCATTTTTCGACCAGCACTAGTTTTTCCTCGGAAAACTCTACTTCTGTGTTTTTTATCACAGATCCAGTTGATTTTCTTATCAGATTTGATTACTGGGTGAGCTGGATCTACTAAAATAACTTCAAACCAATAATATTTTCCATCTTGGGCTACCCAATATGAATTTAGAACAGATAAATTTTTGAATTTTTTCTGACATCTTTCTTCAGCAATAACTTGATAGTTTTTTCTTAAGCTTAATCTTTGACCATAGTTTTTACTTCTTCTTCCTTTTTTAATCATTGGTCTTCGATGTCCACCACGTAAAACTCTTTGTCTAACAACAACAATTCCTTGTTTAGCTTTATATCCTAATGATCTAGCTCGATCAATTCTTGTTGGACGTTCTAATTTAACTGTAGAATTCTCTTTTCTCCAAGCGATTAATCTTTCTCGCCATAATCCACCTAAATTTTCTTTAGGTCTTTTCCAAAGTTCTCTTACTTGTTTGTATAAACTCATTTTATGTACCCTCCGTTGTTTTGTACTTATTGTATAGATTCAGGGAAGGTAGTCCCCACATTTCTATATTTATTATCAAAATGATTGTTATTTAAAAAGATTTGGTAAATTATTGTTGTGGTAAAGTGAAAGCTGTCCTTAATGCATCAGTTGAGTATTTTAAATCTAGTTTTTCGATTGCTTTTTTGGCGTGGTGGATGTTTTGACTAGTGTTATTTCTGAATAGATAAGGTAGTACATCTGTTCCTTGGTGTGATAATAAGAAGTTAAGAATTGCAATCGCACCAGTACATCCACCTAAGAGAGGATTTGTTGCTATAACTAGGGGAGAATATATTCCATTTAGTAGAAATCCAAGATTTAATCTTTTGTTAATTTTATGGTTTAGATTTTCTTTTTGGCCAAGTATCAAATATGGTAAGTTACTTTCTAAACTTCTTTTTTCTTTTTTAGAAATTTGAGCGTAGAAGTGATTAGGGAAAGTTAAACAAAATTTATTTTCAGGGCCTAAGATTGTTCTTCCTTCAATTAAAACATCATTATTTTCTTCGTTTTCTCTAGTATAAGCTACTGCTTGGCCGTCTTTGAAATATTTGCTTTGAACATCTTTAGATGAGTAACCCAATTCACAAAGCAAGTCTTGAAATTCTCCAGATTTATGTAAATCTAAAATCTTTTTACTTGCTCTGTCATCTACTTCATTAGCTTGATTAAATAGTGATTGAAAACGTTCGATTTTTGTTTCTAATCTTACATCTCTTCTATAAATATCTGTCATTTTTGACTAAAAACGACGTATATTTTTAAGGTTTCTTGATGGTTTTTATCAAAAATCATCATTCTTTAGTAGATACCTTTAAATAATGCTCTTAATTTTGGATATAAATGGGAAAGATTGGAAATTTTAGAATGGCGGTGGCGGGATTAGTGTACTTAGTTAGTAATGCAACTGATTATTTTGATACAGTTAACCATCTGGATTATTTGAAAAATAGGGAGCAAGAAAGAAGCCTATATCATAAAAAAGAGATGGAGAGATTGAAAGGAATTGAAAAAAGAGTTAATGAACTTTCCAAGGAATTAGATCAAATTGAAAAGGAGCAGGCTAGTGGTGTGATGGAAAAAGGGTCAAAGCTTTTCTATTTAACCAGAGAAAAGGGAAAACTAATAGTTAATTGGAAACATAATGGGAAAAAAGTATATTGGACTCCTGAGGGGAAAGAAATCCAGGTGAATTAAAATGGCGAAAGCAATTGCAAAATTAACTAAAAGATTACGATCAAAAGAAATTCAATCTAAAATTTTAGATGATTTAGATAAGATTAAGGATTTGACAAATGATAAAGATGAATTCTTAGAATATATTCAAGAATTGGTGATTAGGATTTTTAAAACTGATTATTGTTTTTTAATTATGAAAGAAAATAATTCTTTAAATATCAAAAATACTAACTATCCAAGAGAATTTAATGAAGATTTATTCTTAAATTTAGCAGAAGATTTGATTAATGAAAGAAAATATTTGGTAGTAAGTAATACAAGTAAACACAAGAATATAAAAAAACACAAAATCAAATCTTTATTGGCAGCTGGAAATAGTTCGAAAGGACAAGAATTAGTAATTGTTTTAGGTGGTCGGAAAAAAAGAAAATGGAATAAAGCTGATTTAGATAAGTTAATGACTTTATTAAAAGGTTCTTTAAAATCATTAGAAAGTTTAGGATTAAAAGAAGAATTAGGAACAAAAAGCAGAGAATTAGAGTTTATTGATCGAATTAGTAAATTGAGAGATACAATTACAGATTATGATAAATTAGTAGTAGAGATATTAAAAGAAATTAAGAAAGAGATTAAATGTGATTTAAGTTATTTCTATTTAGATGGAGAAGAATCAAGGTTTTTAGTGGCGGGAAAACCAATGCAATCTGATTTTATTCAAGGAAGTAAAAGAAAGATAAACTTGTGTAATCGAAAAGCCACAGAAGAAGCAAAAATGTATCAATTTGAAGGATTGAATGAATATATTGATGATTTGGCTTGTGTTCCTTTTTTGATTTCTCAGAAATCTCATGGAGTTATTGGGGTTGTAAATTCGGAAAAATCAGTTAAGATTTTACCTACAATTGCTAAACAAGTTAATTTAGTTTTATCTGAAAATTGGAAGCAATCTAAGATAAAAAATGTTTTTTCAAATTATGTTTCTCCGGAAATTATTGAAATGATGTTGAGAAATAAAGAAAAAGACTATCTTCAGACCAAAAAGGAAGAGATTACAGTGTTGTTTTCAGATATTAGGGGATTTACCAAGCTTTCAGAAAAAGTGCCTCCTGAGAAGATTGTGGAGATGATGAATGAGCATCTTAATATCATGACAGAGATTATTCTTAAGAATAAAGGAATGGTTGATAAATTTGTAGGGGATGCGATTATGGCAGTTTGGGGAGTTCCGGTTTATCAAGAAAGTCATGCTTATCGGGCAGTTAATGCTGGTTTTGAGATGCAGAAAGCACAAAAGAAATTAGAAAGAAAGTATGCTAAAGAAGGTTTGAAGTTTGTGATGGGTGTGGGAGTGAATACTGGGGAAGCAATTGTTGGCAATATTGGAAGTAATTTGAAAATGGATTATACAGTGATTGGAGACATGGTAAATACTGCTAGCCGTATTTGTGGGGCTGCTGATTCGGGGCAAGTTTTGATTTCAGAAGAAACTTTTCGGGAAGCACAAAAAAGTGTGAAAACTGTTAAGTTAGATCCTATTTCCGTTAAGAATAAGAGTAAGAAATTACAGATTTATGAAGTTAAAGGGATAAAATGAGTAAATTAGAATTGTTTTATGAAGTAACTGAGGATCGGATGAAATTATATTGCCGAAAGAATCTAGGAACAGGAGATGAATTTTTACATCCAATTGGGGGATGTTATCATGTTGGTGATGATGTGGAAGAATCTGTAGAAACAATTTTGAAAAGAATGGATTATGATACTCTTGATTATGTTGTTACAGAATTAGTTGTTGGTAGAAGAAGTGAAGGTGAATTGAAAAAATGATTATAATTTAGCAACTTCCTTTTTGAATTCTGCTGCTTGTTTTTTGATACCTGCGAGAGCTTTTTTTAGTGCGTCTCTTGGTTCAATTCCATTAGTTTCGATTAAGAATTTAGGAACTCCAACTAAAGGGTGTTCTATTCGATAAGAAGCAACATTAATTCCTTTTACTTTCCATAAAGATTCTTTTAATAAATCACAGAAAGTGTGGTCTTCGCCTTTTAATTCAAAAACCATTCTTTTTTTGCTTTCTTCTAAAATATTAATTTCCATTTTTACTACTAATTTGGTGTTTATTTAAATAGTTTTCGAGTAAAATTAAATTTTCTCCATTCTCCATAAACTGACATCAACCTTTTTAACTGGTTTTTGATGGAATTTGAATGTTGATTTGATAGGAAATTCATAGTCATAAATAGCAGTGATATTGAATTTAAAGTCTTTGGAAATTGCTTCGACAAAATTTTTAGTTACTGATTTATGCATCGACCAGATTACTTTACCGACGACAAAAGCAGTTTCTAGAAATATTTTGTCAATGTGTTTAGTTTTAGTTCCGAAAGGAGGATTTTGTAAAACTGTGTCAACTTCTTCGTCGAATAGAGAAATGTCATGTAAGATAAATTCAGCATTTTTGATTTCATATTTTTGTTTAATTTTTTCATAATTTTCTTGACATAATTTGATCGCTTCTTGATCTTTGTCGACGAAGAATACTTTTTTTGCCCCCATCAATAAAGCAGCAATGCCAACAATTCCGGGTCCACAAGCGGCGTCTAAAATCGTTCTATTTCTGATGTCTCCTTTCATTGCTGCTTGCCAAATCCAATCAGCAGCGATACTTGCAGGAGTAGCATATTGTTCTAATTCCCAAGAAGGATTTTCAAAGTCTTTTAAAGACGACAAAACTAATTCTAAATCTTTTTTTGAACGAATAGACATAAAGGTTGTAATGTATTTGTTTTTATTAACTTTTTTATTTAGATAGTGTAAGAACAGAAAGAATATAAATTGGACTTAAATTTTTATTTTATGGTTAGTCAAAAACTCTTTATTGTTGATAAAGGATTGGAAGTTTGGGTTGATCTTTATAGTCGACAACAATCTAAAGAATATATTCTAGGAAAGAAAGGGTGGATTTATCAATCTCAAGGACATTTTAGTGAGAAGAACCAAGAAAAAGAAATTACTACTGTTTTTGGAGCAGTGATTAATAATTGTTTAGAACAAATTGGAGAAATTGTAGGAATTGATTATTCAAATTTTAAACAATTTGCTTATATGTTAGGAATTACCGATGGTGAAAATGGTTATTTTGGTAAACATTTTGATGAGTGTTATCAAGAAAAATTAGTTAGGTTTAATTCTGGTTATGGGAAAGAAGCAGTTTTTTTTCCGACCCGTAAAATGATGGATAAAATGTATCTAAAAAAATTAGGACCAATAATAGAACCTAATCCAGTTTTAGATGCATTAAAGACGCTAAAAAGAAGATAAATTTAGTAACCACTGGCTAGCACTCCCGAAACATATTTAAATGCAAAGGAAATCCAAAAAGTTAGGGTGGTAGGATATTTTGGGTAGTGAAAAGTAGATAAAATAATAAAAAATGAAAAAAAAAGAATGGATCGAGTTTGATGAAAAATTCAAAAAAAATCTATTAGTTATTAAACAAAATCTTTCTGAGCATCTTTCTGCAATCAACGAAAACACTTCTGAAATTCAAGGCGTATTTGATTATTTTCATGAGTTGGATGGGAAACTAGAAAAATTAGGTCAAAGGTTAGATCAAATTCAAATGGAGAATGGTGTTGATAAGGAAAAACCTTTTGTTGCCCCATTAGACCAAAAGGAAAAGAAGATTTTTTTAGCATTGTATACAGAAGAAAAACCATTGAATAGTTTTGAGTTATCTGAAAAAGCAAAAGTTCCACTTTCTATTGTAAGAGATTTATTGTCAGTAATTATCCAAAAAGGAATTCCAATAAAAAGAAGTTTTATGAATAATCATACTTATTATCAAATTGATTCTGAATTTAAAGAATGGCAAGCTAAAGAAGGAATTCTTAATTTATCTTTGAATGAATTTTTAGAAATGCCAGTACAAACAAAATTAAAGAATTATGTTTGATTTGGTTTATGATATTTTGGATCGTGTGTTTTACTTTGATATGGGAATAAACCGTGGTCGTAGTTTTTTTCTAGATTATCGAAAAATTCTTCTACAATTTTTTCACCAGTTAAACCTTTGGTAGCTGAATAGAGTTTATGTGCTGTGGATTTAAATAAATCTGTAATGGTCATTTTTAATTATTATAGTTGAGTATATATAAATTCTACGGATTATTTTCGGGGATTTTTCTTAGTTCTAATTAAAATAAAACTTTTAATCAAAGATAAAATCTTTTATTGTAAAAAGTTAGTAGAATTTTTAGTAAATTATAATATGTTTTATTCTTGAAAGTTTTAAGCAATTCTTTTAGATTTTTTATTTATGTTTTTTACTTTTGAGTTGTTAAGAGAAACATAATATTTATAAAATTTTGAAATTTAGTTAGGAAAATGTATGATAGATATGGTTTGTTGGAAAAAGTAGTTAAAAATAATAATTTGCCGATTTTGGTATTAAGTCCTCCAAATAGTCCTGTCGAGAGTAAGTTTAAAGGTATTGTTGGAAATAGAATAATTGGAATTGAAACTAAATTGGCTGTTTCTTCTACAGATTTGAGAGTTTATTCTAAAATTCGAAAAGGAGAAGGTTCTTTGTTAGTTTGTGGTGTTGATAATAAAGAAATAAATGGTTATTCTAATAATGGAGTAGACATAAGAGAAGGAGTTCATTTTTTAAGAAATGTTGAAAAAATGGGGTTTCCCACTATTTTGTTAACTTATTGTCTTAAACAGAATAATTATTTTAATAGGGGCAGTAAAGGTAATAATCCAACATTGAAACAAATGGTTGATGAGATGCCACATGTTTTATGTTCATCTTTAGAAAAAAAATTTGAAGAAGATCTGCTTTTTGTATTGGGGTGTTATTTGAAAGGTGAATTTATTGCTGCAGGTAAAGACACTTCTTTTTATCAAAAAGGATTAAAATAATGGCTTAAATAGATGGGTTTTAAGCGATTTTTATTGATGATGCTGATTAGTTCTTGTGTTTTGAAAAGAGTGTTGAGAAAGTGTTTAAATGCTTCATTTTCTTAAACGTAACACAATAGCCAAAACATGACATAAAATGTAATAAAAAGTACTTAAAACGTAACATTTAAATAATTCATTACCTTTTCTTTGAAAATTATGGAAGGAAAGGTGAAAAGAGGACATTCTCGTAGCGAATTTAAATTAACTATTGAACAGATTAAATTGTTAATTAAACATACAGAAAAGTTAAGAGACAAGATAATTATCAAATTATTAGCATATTGTGGTTTACGGCGTTTTGAGTTAGCAAAGATTAAAATTGAAGAAATTGATTTTGAAACTAATAAAATTCAAATTTTGGGTAAAAAGAATATTTCTCGGTTAGCAACAATTTTTTCTGATCAATTAATTGATGATTTGAAATTGTATATTCAATATGTTTTGGGAAATAGTAAACAAGGTTATTTGTTTCCAGCTGTTTCTAGTTTGAATAAGAAAGGACATATTTCTACTACTGAAATTAATCGGATTGTAGCAAAATCAGGAAATCGAGCACAAATAAATAATCCTAATCCTGAATTGAAGAATATTAATCCACATATATTAAGACATAGCTGTGCTAGAATGTTAAAAGATAAAGGTTTAAGTTTAGAAGTAGTGCAAAGAGTATTGGGCCATTTATCTTATAAGACGACAATGGATCTTTATGGGAAAAAGACAATTGATGAAATGGATGAGGAATTACAGGAGAAAGTAGGGGATGTTTTTGGTTGAATTTTTTGTATTGTAAATGTAATGTTTTCGTAATGTTTTTAAGATTTTATTTGGAATAAAACTTTTAATCAAAGATAAAATCTTTTATTGTAAAAAGTTAGTAGAATTTTTAGTAAATTATAATATGTTTTATTCTTGAAAGTTTTAAGCAATTCTTTTAGATTTTTTATTTGCGAGTGTTACATTTAGATGGTATATTTGAGTAGTTATTATTTAGTGGTTTGTTGAGTAATTATTAAACAATAGTTAAAATCATAAAATTTATATAATTTATTTTAAAAAGTAATTGTAATGGTAAGGGTAAATCAATTTAGTGTTTTTAATTATATTCCAGCTGAAGCACCTTCTTTGGAAAGACAAATTAATGATTTAGATATTGTTATTTACGGTCTAGATCATATGCAATTTAGAGTAAGAAAAGATCATGATTCTACAGTAAATTTAGCACATATGGTTCCGGTTGGAGGATGTAGTATTAATAGAATATTGGTTCCCCTTAGTGAGGATTTAAGTTGGTTAGTTTTTCCTGATAAATATAAAGGGCCAGAAGGTGTTTTTGCAGCACGAATGGCAGGTACTGGAATGACTTATGGAAATACTGGTTGGATTGGAGATAATAACTATTTTGTTTATAATTCAATGTTGGAGGTAAGTACTAAGAAAGACGATGATTTTCAATTATTAAAAATCTGGTTTAATGAATGGAGTTATACAAAAAGACCAGAAAACCCACCTATTATTCAAGATAAAGGAACAGTTGATTTAAGGTTAGTAAATCCTTCTTAAATATATTTTTTAAAGATCTCTTTTCTTTTTTTATAAAAACCTTTAGAGATGCCAATTTTTATGAACCATATTCCAGATAGAAGAATAAGGATGGTGTGGGTTAAAGAAGGGATAGTTAACCAGTTGAAATAGTCATTAATGGCAATTAAAATAAGAAGAATACCAAAAACAAAAAAGATTTTTGGAAAGTAGTGTTTTTTGTGTTCCTTAGGTTTTGCTTCTACTTTTGGTTTTTCTTTTTTTTCTGGTTTCACATCTGCCATTTTTTATTTGGTTTTAACCAACATAACTTAGCTTTTTCTTATCATTCACCGTTTCTGCTTTTTGACCTTTTTCCATGATTCCTTTGAGTTTCTTTTCAAATTCTTCTGCTTGTTTTAGTAATGGTTTATAGTCAACTTCTATTCCAGTATAAGCGTCTAAAACTTTAATTATTTCGGCAGCAGCTTTACTATCTGGCATGTTGCTTTTAGCTTCAGCAAATAAAGCAATAATTGGTGTTTTGATATGTTTTGCTAGTAATGCACCGGTTACTCCAACAATAATGCCTTCCATTAGTGGGTGGGCAACACCTTTTAGTTTTTCAGTTCTTGCCCCATTAGCAGTGTTGTAGAAAAAGATTCTAGATTGAGTTGGATTAGGACTACCAACTCCTTCTAAAGAAATAATTTCTTTTGCTTTTAGTTGATTAGCAAGATCTTCGATGACGTTTGCTAATTTCCAACCTAAATTTTGTCCAATATTGATAGCATGAACTAAAACTAAGTTGTATTTTTTATTATAATGAATAGAAATTGGTTCAATTACTTTATTTTGATGAACAGCAATCATTGCTGGAATATCATCCATTTCTACAATTCCGATTTTTTCTGTTTCTAGATGTTCTAATAAAAATTCAGTAGCAATGGTTCCGATTAAACCAAACCCGGGAAAACCTTCTATAATTGTAACATTTTTTGGAACTTTATTTAAAATTAGCTTCATTTAGTATCACCTGTTTTTATTATGTTAAATAGGTATTTGTAATTGTATTTATATGTTTTGGTTTTAGAAAATAAAGAAAGTGTAAGTGTTTATTATTTTTGAGTTAAAATTACCAAATCTCCATTTTCTTTGTTGTAGTTTTTTATGTTAAATCCTGCTCGAATTAAATATTGAGGATCTAAGGAAACTGTGTTGGACCAAGAGTGGTCTTCTCTTTGCTCAGGAGATAGATTTTCAAACCAATTAAAATGTGATGGACCTAAAGCACCCATTTCTAGAGATTGTATCCAGGTAGAGAAATCTAGAAAAACAGGATGAAAATAGGTGTAAGTAACAAAGTGGAATCCTTTTCCATTGTTTGCAGTTTGTTCGTACATGTTGTAGGCAATCCTACTGGAGTCTTCATGATTAATACAGGCAGTGGCAAAAACATCACTCGAATAAATAATGTCAAATTTTTGATCTCCAACTAATTCAGATAAGTTTAAGGCGTTTCCATATTTTATGTCCAAATCTGGAATTCTGTTTTTATATTTGTTTCTTAATTCAACTCCTGTTACTTCTGCACCTAAATCTTGGAAAACTTTTAACCCGAATCCAGGACCACATCCAATTTCTAATAGTTTTTTGTCTTTTAAAATGTCTTGAAGAGATTCTTTTAATTCTTCTGGAGAGTCATAATCAGGACCATTAAATTGTTGGTGTAATTGAAATAAGAAGTGTGAGTCAACATGAGATGATTCGGTGTAAATATATCCAAAAGAAGTGGTGGTTTGGTAATTTGCTGGAAAGTGAACTTCTTCTTCAAAAATTACATCCTGATTTTGAACAAATTTTTTATAGGCAGGATCATAATCATGATTAGAATAATGACCTAATTCTCTACCAACAAAAGCTAAAGCTTCATGGGGATGCATCGCACCATTTCGTACCATGGCCTTGATTGGTTCTAAAGCCATCTCGGCTATAATTCTAGGTATATCTCTGTCCATGTAATTATGATCAGTTAGGAGTTTATTATGCTTACTGATATGTTATTACTAAATAGTTAAAATTAATATTAAAAAAGTATTACCAAAAGATTTATAAAAGATAAATATATTCTAAGTTGTTATGTACACAAAAGCACATAGTAGATTTGGTATTAAGATTTTTCTAGATACACCTATCTATACTAATGTGTTGATGTGGTGTTGATTCGTCCGTGATAAGAACGGGGAACTTTCTTGGTGACTATCATGGCCGAAAAGACTTCTATGTGGAACAGAACTGATGAAACGGAATTAACAAATGATGTTGTTAACAGCATGGCTTTAGAAGCTATGAAACAAGAACAACCTGTTCAAAGATTAGCCACACTTGATAATTTACAATATGGTGGGCTTAATGGAAGAGGAAGAAATGATGGTCAAATAGAAGTTGTTTCTAACTTAAGTGGACCTTTTTTAGATCGAGTTTTAACTGAATTAGAAAGACAAGATCGTTTGAATGGAATTTTAGAACCAAGTAAGAATTTAGTTGTAGTAAATCGAGATCCAAATCATTTAGAATATGTTTTAGGACAGTTGTTTCCTGAATACTTAGCAAAATCAAGTCATGAAACAAAAGTAACTCAGTTAGCACACCATAATTTACCTTCAGCACAAGAAGTATACAATGCATTAAATGGTTCTTTAATAAGAGCAGTTTATGCTAGATGTAAAGGTGTCGATAGTATAACAGAAAAGTTAGCTAGATTGTGTGCTAATCGAGGAGGAATGGGATATACTGATGAAACACAAAAAAGTTTAGAAGAAAAAGAATCAAATGAAAGAAGAATTTTATTGCCTGGACACGTAGCTTTAGAAGATACTTATGGAATAACTGTAGTTTGTAGTACTGAAGCAGATTGTTTAGCAGTAGAAAGAGATCTTTCAAATCATCCTCTTTTGGAGTGTATCGAAACTGAAGATTACTTTGCTAAACCTAAAAATGATGTGGGAGGATATAGTGCTCTACATAAGACTTACGTCTGGATGGGTAATCACATTCCTACTGGTACTTTATTAGAAGTCCATTTCGAAACTGAAGAAGGGCATTTAAAAAACCAGTTAGGTGGGAATGATCCACGTCGAAGTCACGTAAATTATGGTAATAGTAAGTTGGATAAACCCCACACAATGGAAGGATACCAAGTTTTTGTTTTAACTGGGATCAGAGAACCGATCCTACTTGATTCTTATCACAATCTTCATTCTCGAATTCTTAAAAACTAGTTTTATTGGAAAAAATATTTAAAATTTAAAAACTTTGAATAGAAACATGTCTTTAACAAAGACACAACAACGGATTCTGTATAGTTTAGGTCAATGTTATCAGAATTTGAATAAACCTTATGAAGGGAAGCCATTGAAAGTTAGAATTTCTAAGATTGCTTTTATTGAATTGATTAAACAAGCAGATTTTGTACAGAAAAAAGAAAGGGCTTTGTATAAAAATTTAGAGTTATTGGAGAAAAGAAAATTGATAGAATACGTTGATAAAAAAATAAGATTAACTCCTAAAGGAAATCGATTTTTTAATAAGATTGAGAAAGAAGTTAAACCTTGGGTTAAGATTAAGGATTTTTGGAATCAGAGTTTGAAATCAGAAAGAGGAATACAAACTTTTATGAGATAATTAGAACATTATTTGAGCGACAATATTTTTTCTTTGTTGGGCTGGATTTTGATTAACACCTGTAACTGGATGAAAACCTACTTGAAAACCAGTGGGTAAAGGATAATAATCGTTGTTGATTGCCCATTCATATAAATGTACATTGGTATGGTAGGGAAAATCAGTAAGAAGTTCTAAGATGGCTCTTTCACTACCTATTTGTTTGGCGGAAAAAACAAATTCTGGGTGTCTTCTGTATATTCCAGAATCAATTAGTTTTCCATAAGAACGAACATAACCGAACATAGTAGCACTTTGTGATAGATTATGGGTGGCATTCATTTCTTGTAAACCTTCAACATACAATTTTACTACTCTATCTAATGCATCTATCTTATCAAAATCATGTTTTCTAGTTGTGGTTTTAAATAAGGATTCATTAATTTCAGAAGTTGTTGTTATTAAAGCATTTCTTGTATTTTTACTTAGTGCTTTTTCGAAATCTGCTAATAATTGGATATGTTGCTGTGGATTTCTCATAATATTTGTTATTTATTAGTGATATTTATATTTTTTATGATATTTTAGTTGATTATTGAGTTCTATTATCCCGAAACTGGGGCACATCCCTAAACTAAGGCACAATTAGATCATC
>CAYSWQ010000026.1:0-11310 GCA_964434885.1 uncultured Methanosarcinales archaeon
GATTATGAAAAAACCAGTCACATTTTAAAAAATAAATTTGACCTTTACAACTGGATTAACCACCAACCAGATGAAGTTGCATATTTTCTTACCGAAACTGGATCCAATTGCATTAATTTCTCCGAATTTAAAACTCCAGCTAAATTTCATTTGTGGTTGGGAAAAAAGGGCTTTATCATCGGAGTAGAACAACTAGGAAAAACTTTCAACGCTGAAAAAATAAATCAAAACAAAATCAAAGACAATGAAGGAGCCGCTTTTGATTTCTATCGCAACTCCCAATCATCAATCTTCTTTGATAACAATCAAGAAACCAGAATTGTTTATCTGGAATGGATTAAGAGGTAATAAAATGGAATTAGAAACAATAAGAAAAGAAATTGATTTTTTAGATAATGAATTGTTAAAAATAATTACTAAGAGAATGGCTTTAATGCCAGAAATAGTAAAAATAAAGAAAGAACTAAATTTACCTATTCATCAACCTAAAAGGGAAGCTAGTTTATTGGCTGAAAGAATGGCTGTCGCTAAGAGTTTAGATTTAGATCCAGAGATGGTGAAAAAACTATTTCAACTCATAGTTGCCAATGCACGAAAAATCCAAGAAGAAATAATCTAACAAAGGAAAACAAGCCAACATTTTAATTATCAACAATGGAAAAATATTTAAAAAAATAAAACTTTCAACAAAAAATGCAAACAAAAGCTAGAGTATTGGACTTGCAATATAGTACTACTAGCTTGACTTATTTCTGGCAATAAGCCACGAGTTGATATAAATTTCTACTTGATTTCAGAGCTAAACTCCGAGATTAAAGAGTTACGAAAATCAACTTCTGAATTTTAATGGAGCTACAGCATTCAATTTTCTGTAGCTTCTAAAATATGGAGGTAAAAAAATGAAACAAATAGCTGAAAAGCTACCCATTGCCATAAACAACTTTTATGCGTGTACAATCCCACAATCTGGGAAAGATCATGCTGTGGAAGAGAATATCCGCATCAATCGAGCATTACACGAAATAAAAAAAGGGTTAATGGGTAAGGGGGCATAAGCCCCCTTTTATTATAAATGGAGATTAAAATGAAAATCGAACATAAGAAACCAATTTTTGGAGTGATTGAAGCAACCTTAGCTTGCAATCTAAAATGTATTCATTGTGGATCAAATGCTGGTTGTCCGAAACCTAATGAACTTTCCACTACAGAAATGAAAGATGTTATTGATCAATTCGCCGACTTGGGTTGTGTGATTATGGCATTCAGCGGTGGCGAACCATTGATGCGACCGGACTTTTTTGAGATAGCAGAGCATGTCAAGAAAAAAGGTTTGGAAGTAAGTATTATTTCCAATGGTTCGTTGATTGATGAGAAGATGGCTCAGAAATTGGAGAAATTGAAACCGGTGGCTCTTTCGATTAGCCTAGATGGAATTGGTAAAACACATGATACTTTCCGGGGCATCCCTGGATCTTTTGATCGTTCAGTGCAGGCGTTAAGAACATTAAAAAAAACTACAGTTCCTCATTGCACTATCACTACTGTTACTAAAAGCAACTTTGACCAATTGGAAGAACTCTTTAAATTAATGTTGGATTTGGATGTCTGGACTTGGCAGATTCAGATTGGGGCTCCAATCGGACGTTTTCCTAAGAATTTGCTTTTAGATATGAATGAAATTCAAGAACTATCTAAATTCATTGCCCAAGCTAGAAAGAAAGCCAAGGGAAAAATCGAAGTTGTTGCGGCAGATTGTATTGGTTATTTTGCTGATATTGGCTTACGTGAGATCGATTGGGCTGGTTGTAATGCAGGTTTATGTTTGATGAGTGTTACTTGCGATGGTAATGTCAAAGGTTGTTTGTCAATGCCAGATTCAACCATACAAGGAAACGTAAGAAAACGTAAACTCAAAGACATTTGGGAAAATGAATTTGATTTCGCTAGAAACTTCGATCTCAGAAAACTAAAAGGCAAATGTAATGGTTGTCAAAAAGCTAAAGAATGTCGGGCTGGCTGCAAAGCAATGTCTATGGCTTTTGGAGAGATGTATGAGTTTCCTTTGTGTTTGAGGTAAATTCAAGAATAAATTAAACGTTATTTTTTATTAATTTTTTTAATATTTCAAAACTCTTGGCTGTATCTTCTTCTTTAACCATGAAAGTCATTTCTGTTAAAGTCGAGACAATATCTATGATGTTGATGTTTTCCCAGTTTAATGCACGAGTAACAATATAAAATAAACCAACTGTTTCAATTGCAGTAATGGGGATGTTGACAGTAAGACTGCTTAAATTTTTAATTCTTTTTTTGATTTTTGGAAACAATTTAACAATTTTCTTCTCATGTTTTTGATTGGTAATAATCATTACTTCATGTAAACCTTGGGTGATCATCAATATATCTCCTTGATTGAAATCAACTAAATCATAGGCGAGTTTAATTTTTTTTTGAATATTGTCTCCTTTGTATACAGTAATTTCAACCAAATCAGATTTGATGGAAATATCCGTATTGTCATCAAATTTGGTTGTTGCAACAAAACTTTTACTTAGTTTCTCACTTAATCGACGAATGGCCATATTGACAGCAGAAAACTTAACTCTTTTTTTCAATTCTTTCTCAATTTCAGGAAGCAATTCTTCTGCTAATGCTGCATTGTTGACAATCCCTTTACTCAGAGCTTCTTGTAGGAAAGGCTTCTGTGCAATGATTTTTTCCACCAAATGTGCTACTGTAACCATTTTACATTTATCTTTTATTTTGTAAATTATTTTACATTAAGTAAATATACTATATAAATTTTTTGGTAAATAAAACAAAATTGTGAGGGAAAAATGAACTTAATAACATTATTTGCAGGAGCCGGACTATTCGTAACGGCAGGAGATCTCATCTTGGCCCAATGGGCCAGGACTAGCAATTGGTCTTTGTTAGCTATTGGCCTGGTCCTTAATTTATTAGGGATTGTTTGTTATGCCAACACCCTTCGTTTTACTGGAGTAGGAATAGCTACCGCAATATTCCTTGGGGTAAATATTTTAGCAGTTGCTCTAGGAGGAATGTTATTTTTTCGAGAGACTCTTTCCTTCAGGACAATTGCAGGATTGGTTTTTTTGTTGACTGCGATAGTGTTGGTAGAGGTGTAATCTAGTCAAATAGACTTAAAATGTGGAGATAACAGAAAATGACAACACAATTAATTGATCAAGTAATAGTTGGAAGTTCCGACCAAGAAATATTATTTAGAGGGTCACCTTTATATTGGGAAACAACAAGAAATACTAGTTTAGGAATTAATGAATTAGATTTTCTTTCAATTAATCTTAGACCTATTTGCAATTATCGTTGTGAGTCTTGTTTTTCAGGAATGGGCACGCCTCAGGAAATAACTGGAACTTTGACTACAGAAGAAATACAAAATTTGATTAGCCAAGCTAGAGAATTAGGGGTTTTATCTATTGAAATTTCTGGAGAAGGAGAACCTTTGGTAGACCGAAGAAGACTTGAAGAAATAATTCAGTACAATAATCAACTAGGGATCATTACTACTCTTTTTTCTAATGGGTCATTACTAGATAGAGAAATTTTAGAATACTTTGCTGATAACAATGTTTCTTTAGCAATTAGTATGGATTATTTTGATCAAAGTGATTACGAACAACATAATTGTCAAGATGGGTCGTTTGATAACATAATGCGAAATATCAATTTAGCTAGGGAAATTTATTCTCAACATCAAGAAGAAGAAAATGATTATCAAATCAGAAGATTGGCTATTCATTCAGTGGCTAATGCTAGAAATTTAAATCAGCTTCATTTAATTGCAGAATTTTGTGCTGAAGATATATTTTACAGTATTGCCCCATTAGCTAATGTTGGTAACGCAACTGAACATCCTGAATTAATTCAAATGGATCAAGAAAGTATACAACAGATTATTAGTAAGTACTCTGATGGAAATTTAATTTTGTCAGATTCAGCAAGAGAAGAACACGGTCAAGATTTGTGTGGAACTTTCATTTATGGAATTGGTATTAGGCATGATGGTGAAGTGTTGTTTGATGCTCATGCATTTGATACTGCTGGGATAATTGGAAATATTAGGGATTTTGAATTAAGAAATTTAATCCAAAGACAGAGAGAAGTTAGAACTTTATTTTATGAACAGTTTGCTACTTCTGGATTTTGTCCTTTAAGAGATCCCAACTATCAAACTTTTGTCCAACATCTCATGGGTGGTTTAGATGTGTGAGCAAACAGAACAAATTGAAACAATAATCCAACAACATCTCAATGGAAATTATTCGGATTCATTAACTCGGTTTAGTTATTTGAATGGGGGAGCAGAACAATTTATTAGATTAACTCAAAATCCAGATTATACTAGTTATGATCGAGAATTAAATTTAATTCAAAATGTTTTACCCTTTCTTCAAAATTTAGATAGTTTACAAATAATTGATTTTGGGGTGGGTGATGGTCGAAAGATGAATTTGATAATTCCTAACTTATCGAATGTATCTTATCTTGGCCTAGATATCAGTCCTGCCATGATTGATTTTGCTCGAGATGATAATAACTATAGAACCAACTATTTCCTTTATGATTTTAGTGATGTTGCAGAATTACAGAATCTCTTTCATTCATTACCACAACCTCGTTTGATAACAATGCTGGGAAACACAATCACTAATGAAATTGATGTGGGAAATTATTTAGAATCTCTGAGAACATTAGATTCAAATTATTTGTTGATTGGTTTGGAATTATTCCAAGATAATACGGATGAAATAGTCAGAGAATATAGATCTGAAGAGAACTATAATCTCACATTTAAACCATTAGAAATGATTGGAATTCCAAGAAGCCATGGAGATATAGAAATAAATTATAATTCTGAACAGCAAAGAATTGAAGAATGGTTTGTTTTTAATACCTCTGGACAAATAAAAGATATTCAATATCGATCTGGAGATCAGATTTTATTATCTGTCACCCATAAACCAACTTTTGAACAAATCCAAGAGATAATTCATAATAGTGGGTGGAATGAAGAAGTAACAATAGTAGATGAAAGTTATGCTTTATTTTTACTTTCATAAAATTCTTGAGTCATTTCTCATGAATAACTACCAAAGACTGTGTCTTGTCAATCCCTTTTATTTTTTGTAATTTTTTTAACAAGAAATTATCATATGCTTCAACATCTTTAATTCTAACTCTCACTACAATATCTGTTCCTCCAGTAACTACATCAACTTTGGTAATCTCTGGCAGCCTTTTCAATTCTTGTGCTAGCTGATGTTGATCTTTCTTTAATTCTCTTAATAATTTATAGTCAACAGAAACCATAATAATTACCGAAAAACCTTTCTCGACTTTTTTATGATCTAGATCAATAGTAAATTTCTTAATAATCTTTTCTTTCTTTAATTTTCTTATCCGATTATGGATAGTAGTTACCGGCAATAATGTCTTTTTAGCGATCTGCCGAGTAGTATAATCTCCGTGTTCTTCCAAAACTTCAATGATTTTTTGGTCTTTCTCGTCTAATTTATAGCCCATAATGGAACAAATGTTCCAAATAGTATATAAATCTTTCTATTTTTTATCATATTTTCCATTATTTTGGAGATATACTTATTAATAAATTCCCCTTTTGGAATAGTATAACTAAAAAAGATACGTAACGGATGTCTAAGACATCTAATCGATCTACCGGAGGAAAATAAAATGACAACAGATTTTACAATTTACACAAAAATAACAGCGCCTGATTGCACCAGTTTAGGATGGGCTATCGGAGATGCAACTGGGGAAAGAGCGGCCAAAACTAGATATTGTGGGGGAGCCACTGGAATTAGAGCGGTAATTGTTGATACAAGTAAAGTATCTCCCGAAACTGCAGCAAGCTTTACCCCAAAATCTATTGATCGTATTGAAGGGTTATATTTAGGGGCAGAAAAGATGGTTTCTGAATTAGATAGACATTTGCCAACTGGTAGTATTATTAGTTTGCGAGGAAGCTGGGCCCCTTGGGAATTAGGAAGTTCTTGGATGCCTGGTTATGGAGAAAGACCCATAGAAGAAAGGAGATTTCTTGAGGAAGCATTATCTAGTTCTCATTTGGCCGATTTTTTTCCAGTTGGGGCAGCAGATAGGGAAACTAGGATTATGGGAATTATCCCAGAATATATCAAAGCCAGTAGCTTAAAATTGGAGGAAATAAAATGAAATCAGAAATCGATAAAAAATATAAAGAAGAATGTAGCACTTTGTTAGAAATCAGAGAAGAGATTGAATCAAAGACAACATCTGGAATGCTGCCTTGGCGTAGTATTTCATAAAAAAGGAGGAATAATAAAATGAAAATCTTACCACAAACATACAAACCAAAACTAGATTTTTTCGAAACTGAAAAAGCAATTAAGTTAGTGAAAGATACATTCGAGAAAAAACTAGCGGATAAACTGAAATTACTAAGAGTTTCTGCTCCTAGGTTCCTAAAAACTGGAAAAGGTTTACAAGATGATTTAGCTGGAACACAAACCCCTGTTGGTTTTAAAGTTGGTTTTACTGACAAGCGCTTAGAAATAGTTCATAGTTTAGCGAAGTGGAAAAGATTTGCTCTAGGAAAATATGGTTTCAAATTAGGTACTGGTCTGTATACAGACATGGATGCTATCAGAAAAGATGAAGAACCTGATGCAATTCATAGTTTGTATGTTGATCAATGGGATTGGGAAAGAGTAATTTCTAAAGAAGAAAGATCAATTCCTTTTCTCAAAGATATTGTCAAAAAAATTTACGAAGCCTTACTAGAAACAGAGTCAAAAGTAGAAACCATTTTCCCTACACTCTCAGCTAGCCTACCAAAAGAAATCACTTTCATTCACTCAGAAGAAGCAGAAGGACTCTATCTAAAATTATCTCCCAAAGAAAGAGAATCTGCTTTAGCCAAAGAATATGGTGCAGTTTTTCTAATTGGTATTGGTCACCCATTAAAATCTGGAGAACCGCACGATTTAAGAGCAGCTGACTATGATGATTGGTCTACAGAGACTTTAGCAGGCAAAAGAGGCTTGTGCGGAGATATCTTGGTCTGGGATAAAGTAAGAGAAGAAGTCTTAGAATTGTCTTCGATGGGAATCAGAGTTGACGCCTCAGCATTATTAAAACAATTAGAAATGATGGACTTAATCCAAAAAAAAGAATTAGATTTTCACAAAGCAGTAATCGATGATAAAATTCCTTTATCTATTGGTGGGGGAATTGGACAATCTCGGATCTGTATGTTTTTGTTACAAAAAGCCCATATTGGAGAAGTACAAAGCTCAGTTTGGCCAAGAGTAGTTGTGGAAGAGTTTGAAAAGAAGAAGATTCCTTTACTTTAACCATAACTTTATATATTGTTTTTATTTTATTTATACTATGATGAATGCAAAAGAAGTTGAGAATGAAATTAGTCAAATAAAAGTTAGAAATAAAAAAGTTGAAAGAGACAAGGCTTGGGAAACAAGTTGGTCAAGGAAAGTTTTAATAGTGATTTTAACATATATTGTAATCGTCATCTTTTTTTACTTTGCTGGATTACCAAAACCATTCATCAATTCAATTGTTCCTGCAGTAGCTTTTGTCTTATCCACAGCCACATTACCACTTTTTAAGAAATGGTGGTTAAATATAATTTACAGGAAGTAAAATTTTATAAAAACAAACAAAATAACTAAGAAAAATGAAATTCCAATCAATTCAAGAAGCTATGAAAAAAGGTTCAGGTCAAGTATCAATTCGAGGTTGGGTACACCGAGAAAGAGGTTCTAACAAATTAAAATTTATTGTTTTAAGAGATGTTTCTAATACCATTCAATGTGTTTTGAAAAGAGATCAGTTTGAACAAGAATGGGAAGAAATTGATAAAATTCAAATTGAAACTTCTATAGAAATCACAGGAGAAATCAAAAAAGACGAAAGAGCCCCTACTGGATATGAAATCCAAGTTAAAGAATTTAAAATCGTCGGAAAAAGCGACAATTACCCAATTACTAAAGATCAATCTGTAGAATTTCTAGCAGACAACCGACATCTATGGTTAAGATCTAGAAAGATGACTAATATCTTAAAAATCAGAAGTACAGTCTTTCAAGCCATTGATGAATATTTTAAGAAAGAAAACTTTTACGAATACCATTCACCTATTTTTCAATCAGTTCAGTGTGAAGGTGGATCAACATTATTCAATGTACCTTATTACAACAAAAAAGGAGTTTTTCTAGGACAAACCTGGCAACTATACGCCGAACCAGCCATTTTCGCACTAGAAAAAATTTACACCATTTCTCCTTCTTTCCGAGCTGAAAAAAGCAGAACTAGTAGACATCTTTCCGAATACTGGCATGCTGAAATGGAAGCCGCCTGGATTACTTTTGATCAATTACAAGATTACGGTGAAGCGTTAGTTAAATATGTATTCAAAAAAGTACTAGATACCAATCAAAAAGAATTGGAAGAATTAGGCAGAGATCTCAAAAAAATCAAACCAATTATTGAAAAACCATTCAAAAGAATGACTTACACTGAAGCAATTGAACTTCTAGATAAGAAATGTGATATGAAAGTAGCTTGGGGAAAAGATTTGAGAACTATTGAAGAAGACAAACTTACTAGTCTTTACGATGTCCCTATCATTGTTACTAGGTATCCAAAAGAAGTTAAGGCTTTTTACATGACTGAAGATCCAGAAGATCCAAGAGTGGTTTTAGGATTTGATTTATTAGCTCCAGAAGGTCACGGAGAAATCATTGGTGCTTCCGATCGAGAACCAGATATAGAAAAAATCAAACAAAGATTGAAAGAAGATAACGAAGATCCTAAAGAATACACTTTTTACTTAGATACTAGAAAGTATGGGTCTGTCCCTCACGCTGGTTTTGGTCTAGGAGTAGAAAGAGTTATTAAGTGGGTTTGTGGTTTGGATAACATCAAAGACACTATTCCTTTTCCGAGAACGATGGAGAGATATAGACCTTAACGAATCAAATAACCTTTATCTTTTCTCAAAAAAGAAACTGCCAACTCTAATTTAAATTTATTCTCAGCATAAACAGTGTAAAGAATATCTCCTTTTTTCACTTTATCTCCTACTTTGCGATTGATATACATTCCTGCCCCTTTATCCCCTGGTGCTCCAGCAATTCTGGCAATCTTAGCAATAATTTTGTTGTCAATTCCTTTAATTTTACCTGCCTTATTACTTTTAATTATTCGTTTAAACTCCCCTACCTTCACTCTTCTCACTCTTCCTTGGGATTTGATAATCTGGTTCATTTTAACTAATGCTTTACCAGATTCTAATATCTCTGAAGCTTTGGCAATACCTTGACGTAAAGAGTATTTACCAGTCATTTTTAACAAAGTTCCAGCCATATACAAAGCTTTCTTTTTCAAATCCTCTGGCGCTAAAACATCATCTTTAAGCACCGCCATTACATCTAAAGATTCTAATAAAGGACCAATTCCAAAACCGATTGGTTGGGTTCCATCAGTAATAATCACTTTTACTTTCATATCTAATTTTTCACCAATCTTCTCAAACATTTTCTTCAAACGCTTTGCTTGTTGTCGATTCTTGGCTTTTACTTGCGGACCCATGGGGATGTCAATCAAAACATAATTCGCAGAAACAGAATATTTTTTAGCCATTACTGAAGCTAACAATTGTCCTTCCGCATCAATTGACAAAGGATGTTCCACTTCAATAATCTTATCGTCAGCTGGAGCTAGATTCATTGATCCACCATGAACAACACAAGCCCCAGTTTTTCTAATCACTTCTTTAATTTTATTCTGAGATAATTCTACTTTCGCTAAACATTCCATTGTATCTGCAGTTCCGGCCGGAGAAGTGATTGCCCGAGAACTGGTTTTGGGAACAGTAAAACCAGCAGCTGCTAAAATTGGGATAACTAACATGGTTGTTCTATTTCCAGGAACTCCCCCGATACAATTATGGACAGCCATCGGAGCGGTTCCAGCCATGAATTTATTATATCCTTCCACATAAAAATCATAAACATGCTTAGTATCTGAGTCAATTGTTCTATTCTCTTTCACGGGTAAAACAGATAGATTTCCATTGACAAATTTTTGAATATCTGGGCTGGGAAAAGCATAATAAAAATCTTTAAGCTTGTTTTTTGTAATGAATTTTTGTCTTTTCAAAGTTCTTCTAAATTCCCAACCGACATTTTTATCTTCTACTGGCCCTAATTCATTAATTGGAAGTAAATTAACAAAAGATACATTTGCCTTTTCTCTTTTGCCATAGATCTCTCTGGCTTGAGTATAAATATAAAAACTTTCTCCAACAGCATATTCACCAGTCGGAAACATTCTTTTCCCTTTGCCTTTGTAAGACAAAGAAACAGAAATTCCCAATAATGAGAGTAAATATTGTAAATCCAAATACAATTGTTTGGATGCAGTAACATAAATGGCTTCATAACCTCTCCGAACATAACCATCACATTTAAACAATGCTTGCAAAAATTCTAATTGCAACTCTCTGTCTAAATCAAAAACAAATGAAGGGATATTTTTTTCTAAAGCATTCTTTCCAGCTTTTATCCTTTCATTAAATAATTTTGATGTTAGCTGTGAATAAACAGTAACTCTAGTAGCAGTTTCATGAGGAATATTGATTGTTGGGCTAAAACCTAGGACTTTTTCTACACACTTTTTTGCATCTTCAATAAGATCTTTTTCATGAGAACCAAAGTTAAGATAAATTCCTTGATCATTTGTAAAACCTTCAGCAATATAATAGGCCAACAACTTGACAAATTCTGAATTGATTTTTATATTTTCAAATCTTTTATGTCTTCCATTTTCAAACCAGTTTTCATCAATTTCAATCTCTTGCAAAGGAGAGGAATACTTCTCGAAGCCAGTGGGAACAACCACAAAATCATTTTGATTTAAGTCTTTAGCTGGAATATTTGTTATTTTTCCATTTTTCAGAGTAAACACAGTATGATCGGAAGTAATTTTGATTTTTCTGTTTCCTAACAAAGTTATTTCTTGTAGTTTTTTTGGAGATTTTACTCTGAAAAAACCGGAAACTGGAGCAAATTTTACCTTGCCATTTCCTTCAAAGGTTAAAACTTGAATATTTTTTGGATTTTTTTCTAAATACTCAGCTCCATCCTTCCAAGTAACATCCTCTGGGCTATTTTCGAAGAGATTGTCAATTACATGTCCAATATTTCTAATCTTGACTTTGGAACTATTTCGAATTATAACTGGAAC
>CAYSWQ010000026.1:11320-12503 GCA_964434885.1 uncultured Methanosarcinales archaeon
TCAGCAGTTCCAGCAGGACTAGTAATAGCACGAGAGCTAGTTTTTGGCATTGTTAATCCAAGCGAAGCGACAATTGGAATAATAATCATAGAAGTCCTATTGTTAGGTACTCCTCCGATACAGTGTTTGTCTAAAGTTAATCCAGGAAATTTTAATTTCTGACCAGTATTTACCATGGCTTTAGTCATGTCGATTACTTCATCCACATGCCAACCATGAACAAAACCCGCAGAAACAAAATAGGTTTTTTCAATATCTGTTAAACGATCATGAGTGATATCATCAATAATATGGAAGATATCTTGGTAACTTAATTTTTTACCAAATAATTTTTCTCTAATATGGATAACTGATTCTGGCTTACCGGTAAATTTTAGAGTGATTGTAGCTCCTCTTTTAATTTTTAATTTATCTAGAACTTCTTCAAACAATCCAATTTTTCCAACCGGTACTGCTTTTTTACTTTCAGAAATATCTAATACGCAAGTAGTTTCGTGTTTTCCATTCCGAACTACAACCCGGTCTCCAGAACTTAAATCTAAACGTTCTGCATCTTTAATATTTAGAATGGCGATTAGAATACCTCCACTAGTAATATCCATATCCTTTACTTTAAATTTCATATTCGCCATCTTTAATTATAAAAAAAGAAAAAAAATAATTACTTTTTAGCCATCACAAAGACAGACTTCAAAGCAACAATTATGGTAGCAGGAATAAACAAAGTTAGTATTCCTTTTAAGATGTTTAAGATTGTCGGAGCTAATCCTTTAAAGATTCCTACTTGAATCCCTAAAAAAGATACTAATACCAAAATAGTACTACTGGTTAAAAAAGCACCAACTTCAGAAGCACCAACATTTAGTAAACCCACTACAATCCCTAATCCAAAGACAACCCATAGAACCGTTCCTTGGTATTGTCCACTTAAACCTAATCCTAAGATTATTGCTAAGACCAGACCAACCAAAAAAGACCAACTCCCTAAAAGATTTTGACCTCGAATTAGTTCCCGATTTATTTTTTTCTTAGCCATGAAATATCACCTCTTTTAATTAAGTAAATTTTTTCCATTTATAATGATTTTGTTTTGTTTGGAAAAGTTTTATAAATAATCTCTAGATTTAAGATATATCCCTTCATAGTTCAGTGGCTAGAACGCCCGGCTGTAGAAACTTTTTGG
>CAYSWQ010000027.1:0-12447 GCA_964434885.1 uncultured Methanosarcinales archaeon
ATTCGGCATCAATTTCTTCGTTTGTTTTCAAAGGAGTTTCTTTAATATCATATTCTGAAGCTTTAGTGTTAATTTTAGGTTCTTCAGCAGGAGCGATTTCTACTTTATTTTCTGTAGTAGTTGGACTTTCTGAATGAGAAGGAGATTCAGAAGATGGTTGGTTATTAGTTGGTTGTTGTGAACCACCATGCATAGATGAATCAGGTTGTTTGTATTGGTTATTTTCTTGATTATTGTTGTAAGAAGTTCCCTCTTTTTTCTCACCATAATTATTATAATTATCCATTTTGTCTATCCCTCACTTGTAAATAGAAAATCAGAGGCACCACTTGTATATAAAGATTATTGGTTTGTAGTAGATTATGGTTTGTAATCTAATCGTAAGAAAATTTAATCTAAAAGAAATCTTAATTTAGTTACATAATCTTCAATGGTCTTGGAAGGAATATCTCTTAGGTTTTTTATTTCACAAGTTACTGGAAGATTACGTCTTCTAATTCCTCTAATATAGCTGTTAAAATGTTGTAAGTTGTTATATTGAGCAAATTTATGTTCATCATCTTTGTGTCCGGTTGGATGTAAAATTCCATTGTTGGTGTGAAAATGAAGAGAAACCACTTCGCCTAAAGAAAACATTGCTGAAACAGACATATCTTCAGATAATAAACGATGACCAGAATCTACTGTTAATCCAATTGATTCAGTAACGCCTAATAAATGTTTTAAATGAGCAGGAGTGTATCCTAGTGTATGACTATCTTTTTTTGGATCACCCATATTTTCCAAGCCAATATCAAAACCCCATTTTTGAGCTTTTTTTTCTTGGTCTAAAGAATACAAAAATTCTCTACCATGTTCTAATCCATTATGATAACTACATAATTGTATTCCTTTAGATATTAGCTGAGGGGGGTGAATAACTACAACTTCACCAATTTGATATTGATTATACATTTCAGCAAGCATTTTAAATCGATCTAGTAATAATTGATGATGTTCTTTTATTCCATAACACAAGCCAGTTTCTTTATTGGGATCAGAACAATTTTCATATGGCAAATGGATTTGTACTTGAATATCTCTTTTTTGGCAGAAGTCACGTATTCTTTTAGCTAGATCCTCATTGATTTTGAATTTTTGATCTTCAAAAGAATATAATTCACCACCATTTTTCTTCATTTTATCTGGTTTCAATTCAACTAAATTGACTCCTTCAATATCTCGTATTCTGTTTAATTCAGGTACACTTTTAATATGAAAACCAATTCTACGAGTCATATTTTTTTAGAGATTAACTAGTTGATAAAGCTTATGATACAAAGAAGAATAAAAAGAAAATTATTTTTTTGGTTTAGTAAATGTAACTTCTTTTATCTTAACAATGTCAATTAATCTTTTCTTTAATTCTTCGAGAATTGGTTCGGGTAGATCCATAGGCAAGGTTACTTTAGCTTTGTCTTCTTTTACTTCTGCTTTAACGCCCGGTAAGTTAAGAGCTAATCCCAAATAAGCTTCTAATTGTTTTTGTTTATCGGTAATTTTTTTATTGATTTTTATATCATAAACAACTGGTCTTCCTGCTAAAGGATGATTGAAATTAACCATGATTCTCCCACCAGAAGCTCTAATGATAGTGGCTACATGTCCATCCATATCAATTTGCATTCCAGGTTGGGGATTTATGTTTTTCTTTCTAAATTCTGCTAAAGGAACTAACCTAATTTTTTTAATATCTTTTTTACCAAAAGCTTCTTCTGGAGGTAAATCAATAGTATAATCTTTACCTATTTCTTTATCGATTAAAGCAGCATCTAGGCCACCAATTAATTGTCTTTCTCCAACACAAATAATTGTTGGTTCATATTTCATTTGAGCAGAAAAGATCCCATTATCTTGAGCAATCTTTTTATCATTAGTATCAAAAACAGTTCCATCTGTTAATTTTCCAGTATATTCTACTTCAATGAAATCATGAATAGCAATTTTGTTAGAAGTTGTTGCAGGTTTATTTTTTGTGTTATTTACTGCTTCTTTGGTTTCTGGTTTTTTATCTTCTGTCATATTTTAGTTTGAGAAAGTGTTGATTTATAAGTTTTTTGTTCGAAAGGAAGATTTTTAAAGAGAATTGGTTTTAGTATTAGTTATGGTTCACAGACCTTCAGGACCCTATCGTAGTAGTGAAGCAGATTTGAATCCGTTGCAAAAAGAAGTGGCAGCAAATATTAGGGCATTGGGAGATATTGCTAATTATACTTGTGGTCAAGGAAAAAAAGATGAGAAATTCCAATTAGGTTTTCTTTTAGCAGTCAAGGAATTGGAGAAACTGGGTTTCGAAAAATTGTTTGACTTTGTTGTGTTAGAAAAACCCAAGAATGTGGGAGGTTTACCAGGACGCACCCATTATGAGCGAAAGGGCATAAGGTATATTTACTGGGCTAATGAGCAGAATCTTTTTTTTATTTATTACTATGTGGATATGGTTACTCATTATGGTGAGGAGTTCTTAATTCAGTGTTTGGATTCGGCGGTGACAGGGAAAAGAAAAGAGCTTACCCGGGTTTATTTTTTATTCCAGGAAAAAGAATTGATAAGAAAAATCAAAAAAATGGTCCCATTAAGATTTAGGTTTTGGAAGAGACCACCTAGATTTTATCGACAATATGAAGCTAATTATGTTGGTAAATGGGATGAGCTTAACGATATAATTACGAGTAAATCCAAAAAAATCAAATTTTATCAGGCTTGTTTGAAAGCGATGGACTAGGTAATTATTTTTTTAGAAATTCAATTATTTTTTCAGTTACTTCTTGGGCAGAAATTGTAGAGGTGTCGATAACTAAATCATAATTGGATTCTTCATAAGGATTAGTTTGGTAATATTGTTGGTATCTTTTCTTTTCGGATTCTTCTCGACGTTTTAATTCTTCAATTATTTCTTTTAGATTTTCTCCTCTTTCTTCTTTTCTGATGTTTTTAATTGTAATATCTTTCCAAATTCTTTCGGCTCTATCTTTGAGTTCTGCAGTAAGAAATATTTTGATGGAATTAGGAATAAAATGATATCCTAAACGAGCATCAATAACAAATCGATCATTATTTTTTCCTAGTTCAATTTGTTTTCTATCTAAAGTTTGATCAATGGATTTATCTCCTTCAGCAATTCTTCCTAAATCTTCTAGAGAAAGATTTCTTTCTTTAGCAATTTGACGCATGAAATCCCCAATAGAATAATGTTTAAATTTTAATTGTTGGGCTAGTAATTTTCCAACTGTTGATTTACCAGAACCAGCTGTTCCAGAAATTGTGATAATCATATTGGTGGGAAGAAGAGGAAGTTTAAATAATTATTTGTTTAGATTGATTATTGAAGTGAAAGGAATAAATTTAAATTAGTTTTTGATGTTGTTTTTAGAAACCAATATAAACAATAAAGGATTACTTAGTTGAATGAATTTATTAAAAGAGGTAAAAACATTAAGAAAAGAGACTAGAGAGGCTTTAGAGTGGTTAGCTTCTGAATTTAGTTTTTTGAAAGAGTTAGATGATTATATTTCTAAGCTTTATTTGAAAGATAATTTAGCTGAAGAAAAAAAAGCTTATCGTAAAGCAAACAAAGCATTAAGATATGTAAAAAGATCTGAAGGTAAAGCAGAAAGACATATTTCACATTTAAAAAAGAAAATTAAAGAATTTCCTTTTTTGCAAGCAATTGGAAGTAAATTAGATATTTCAGAAGCACAGTTGGTAAAAGCATTTTCTTTTTATGCTGGTGATTTTCAAGATGAAATGCAGAAGGTAGTTGATACTTTGGATGAAAAAAAGAAAGATTTAAGACAGCTTAAATTAGCTACTCTTTTTTCAAAAGATAAAGAAGAAATTGATAAGTTAGAGAAGAAAGTTGCAGGTGCTGGTTCTGATTTGAAGAAAGTAGCTAAAGAAATGGAAGAGAAGATTGATGTTTTGATTAGATGGGTAGAATCTTTAGGGGCTCTTTTAAAACAGATTAAAGAAGAAGAAAGTAAGTTAGATGAGATTTTTGCTGAAAAGATGACTAGAAGAAGAGCAATGGAATTAGTGGGAAAAGGATTAATTGCAGCGGGTTTAGGAATTCCTTCTACTTCCGAAGCATTTACTATGGTTAATAAGTTAAGTAAATGGGACAAAAAAAGACCAAAAAGAACCAAAACTAGTTTTATTATATTACATACTACGGAAGGGGCTGGTCCTGGGTCTTTATACCGAATTAAGAGGCATGGTTTAGCTAATTATATGTTAGATACTGATGGGACAGTTTATCGTACAATTTCTTCAAATAAGATTTCAAAACATGCAGGGAGAAGTATGTGGAATAATGTTCGAAATATAAGTAATGTTTCTATAGGTATTGAAGTAGTAGGATACCATAATAAGGATTTGACTGCGGCTCAATACAAAGCATTGAGGGAACTTTTAAGTGTATTGAAAAAGAGCTATGGTGTTGCTGATAAGAATGTTTTAACACATTCTATGGTGGCTTATGGTGCACCTAATCGTTGGCATAAAAAATCCCATAGGGGTAGAAAAAGGTGTGCTATGTTAATGGGAACTGTTGCTGTTCGGAAGAAATTGGGTTTGAATAGTAAACCAACTTTTGATCCTGATGTTAAGGCAGGTCGTTTAGTAGTCGCAGATCCACCTTTAGAAAAAATATTGTATGGGACACAACCTAAGGTTATTCCCAAACCTAAGCCAGAAATAAAAGAACCTAGGGGTTTTGAAGGATTTAATGTTCTTAAAAAAGGACAATCAGCTTTTGATATTGCTCGAGATGAAGCCAAATCATCTACTACTATTTATTTTCTTACCAATGGGTGGGTTAGAACAGGGACAGCTTTAGTTAAAGAAAAACTATTTACAAAACTTCAACCAGGAACAAAAATTTTAGTTGGTTATGTTTATGGAGGGTTTATTACTGCTAAGAGAAGTGTAAGTAGAATTTGTGGAGCACAATGGAATTATCCTTCGACTTTTTATCGTTATGCTAATGGCAAGATTGTTTCTGGGGATGAAGTAGAAGCAACAAACATTCCTAAAGGAACATTGGTGTTTTTTAGGAATTAGTGGAAATTCGAGTAGTTTTGATTAGTATCATAATAAAAAAGAATTTTTTGATGTATTTTATTGCTTTTTGAAAAGTTGGATACATAAATTTTATAAATAAAGATAACTACTTCAAAGTAGATGTTTAAATGGAATTAAATTGTGATAATTTAATTAAGATTACAGAACAAATTTTAATATTTTTAATAAAACCAACAATGAACTGAGATTATCCAGGAAAAAACATATTAAAAAATGACTGAAGAATTTATTTTAGGTATTAATGGGTGGGAAGTGAGAGGACATGATGCTTCGGCGTCTTTAATTAGATGTTCTTCTCAAGGTATAGAAGTGATTGCGGCAGCAGAAGAAGAGAGATTTACAAGGGAAAAACATGCTTATGATTGTTTACCTCATCAAGCAGCAAATTTTTGTTTAGAAGAAGGGGAGATAAATGTTGAAGATTTATCGGCAGTTGCTTTTTCGTGGGACATGCCCAAAAGATATTCAGAAAGAAAAATTGATTTTGACATAACAGATAAAGGTTTAATTGAATTTTTATTTAGAAAAAAACCAAAAAAATATCCACAGTTAAATTTTATTGACCATCATTCAGCTCATGCGTTAAGTACTTATTCTCCATCTCATTTTGATGAAGCAACTATTTTAGTTATTGATGGTCAAGGAGAAACAGATTCTTTAACAGTATGGGAAGCCAATAAAAATAAATTATATTTGTCTTCCAGATCACAGATAAATTCTTCTTTAGGGTATTTTTATGAAGCACTTTCTGAATTTGTTGGGTTTGCTGCTAACCAAGCAGGTAAAACAATGGGGTTAGCACCTTATGGGAATAGTGAAAGATTTTTAGAAGAACTCATGGATTTTTTTGTTGTTGATGGTCCTGTTTTAGATGTACCTGAAATAAAATTGGAATTAGGTAAATCAATGGGGAAATATCTTCCACTAGATGAACAAGAACAAACAAGGGGTTTTTGGTTAAATTTTTTCTCTTCACTTGTTGGTGTTGGTCCAGCAGAAAAATCTCAGAATTACAATTTTCGTGATTTTCCAGAACCTTATTTAAGTTTAGCTGCTTCAGGACAAAAAGTTTTAGAAGAACTGGTTTTAAAGATAGCAAAAGAAAATCGAGGAGGGGGAAAAATTTGTCTTGCTGGCGGTGTAGCACTTAATTGTGTTGCTAATGGAAAACTAATTCAGGAAGGTTTTGATATTTATGTACAACCAGCAGCCAATGATGCAGGTACATCCCTTGGGGCTGCTTTAGAAATTGCCAGACAAAAAGGTTATCCAATTACTAATGTTTCTATGAGTCCGTACTTAGGTAAATCTTATTCGGATGGAGAAGTTAAACAAGTATTAGATAGTGAAGGAGTAAAATATAATGAGGAAGAAGATTTATCCGAAACCATCGCAGAACATGTTACAAGAGGAGAAGTAATTGGGTTGTTTCAAGGTCGTTTTGAGTTTGGTCCAAGAGCATTAGGGAATCGTTCTTTCATTGCAGACCCTTCAAATGCAAAGATGTTGGATTATATAAATAACCATATAAAATCTAGGGAAGAAGGAAGACCATTAGGTCCAAGTTTATTACTTTCTGAAACCGATAAGTTTTTTGAAGGTGGAGTTCGTGGTCCACATATGACTATTGTTTACCCCGTTAAAGGAAATATGTCGGCAATTACTCATATCGACGGTACAACGAGACCACAAATACTTACTAGAGAAGATAATCCTGTTTACCACCAGCAGTTAGAAGAGATTAAAAAGAAAACTGGTACTGGTGCAGTAATCAATACCTCTTTAAATTTTAAAGAACCAATCATTGCTTCCCCTTATGAAGCATTGTCTCTACTAAAAAGAACTGCTGTAGACCATATTGCATTCAATAATAAATTTATAATACGTAGGTGAAAAAAATGAAAAAAGAAATTATGCCCAGTGTAGGAAAATTAAATCAACATTTTTTGATTGATCAAGAAGTGTTAGATTGTATGGTATTAACACCTGATTTAACTAGAGAAGATGTAGTTTTAGAGATTGGTCCAGGTAAAGGGATAATGACCGAGAGGTTAGCAGATCTGGCTGGTCAGGTCATAGTTGTAGAATATGATTCTAGACGCATACCTGATTTGGAGAGTTTATCTGAAGACAAAGGCAACATTGAAGTTATCCAGGGAAATATATTGAGAATGAAATTACCAGATGTTGACTATATTGTCTCCAATATTCCTTTTAATATAACTGAACCTTTGGTAAAAAAATTATTTGGTGCTAGGGTTAAATCATCTACTTTGTTAGTTGGTCAGAAATATGGGCAAAGCATTGTTGGAGAGGAGCCCTCTAGTCGTTTAGCTATTCTTACACAAGCTTATTTTAGGACAGAATATTTAAGAAATGTTTCTAGTAGTTGTTTTAGTCCTGAACCATCAACAGATGGAGCTATTGTAAGTCTAACTCCCATAAGTAAACGAGACCCTTCTTGTGATTTTAAAAAATATATGATTAGATGTGTTTGGGATCAAAAAACACGTCCGTTAAAGGATGCGCTTCAGGCAGGGATCTCTCAGTATTCTTCAATCAAAGGGGGAAATTACACAGGGGAAGAAAAATTTCTTAGACAATTAAGTCAAACTTTTCCTCATTCATTAGATTCAAGGGTAGATAATTTGTCAAATCCTGAATTTATGAACCTTTATGAGGCATTAAGTAAATTAAAGATAAAAAAATTATTTGGGGGCCATAAACCTAGGGGGGGAGCTAGAAATTGGAGATCGAAATTTGCTGAATATTTAAAATGAATAAAGACTTTTTACCATTAACAGTAGTTATGCCTTCAAGTGGAAGAAAAAGTTTAGAAACAACCTTAAGAAGTATAACTGATTGTGTAGACCAGATATGTGTTGTGCTTAATAATCATCCAGTGGGTAGAAAAAGTGAAGTAGAAGAAATGTATTTTGCTTCTGGAGTTGAAAGATTTTGTGAAGATTTTGAAATACTGGAATCTGCTATTCCTGGTCTTGGAAGAGCATACAATTTGGGGATAAATTTTGCAAGAAATAATTGTACAATTATTATTGATGATGATTTAATTGTTATGCCAAAAAACTTTAGTCGTTTGTATTCTACTCATTCAAACTTTCCTGATGCTTTAATAAAAGGAAAAGTATCTTACCCTAGACTAAAAGAATGGGAGGATTCTTTAAAGAATGTTTTAGGAGATAATTTTTCACCATACAAAAAGAAGACATTAGAAAAATTATTCATGGGTTTTCAGACTTATTTTACTTGTGGGTCAAGACTGAGAAATACTACTAATGCTGATGCTGCTTACATGCCCAATGTTCTTGTAACTAAAACGATACTACAAAAATTAATGAAGACAGATGGGTATGGGTTTAATGAAGAATTAACAAGTGCTGATCCAGAATTTATTTTGAGGGTCGATTCTTTAAGGACACCAACAAGATGGGTAGATGATGCAGTAGTTTTGCATCAACCCATGGACATAATTTCTGATTTAAAAAGTTCTTGGTGGTATGGTGATAACAAAGCAAGAAGAGTTTTGAAAGAACTTTCTAAAAAAAGCCCATTGCTACCAGATGAGAAGGATTTTAGACTCAGAGATATTTTTCCTATTCCTTTTGAACATTTAAGAAATAATGAATTATTGTTGGGTCTTTATCAACTAGCTTGGCAATTACAACAATACAGAGGTTATCATCATTTCAAGAAAAAAAAGGGAGTGAATATAAAATGAAAATGTCAGATTTAGTTGACCAGAGAAAAGAAAATTCTTCAGTAGTTCTTGTTACAAATAATTTTTGCCCCACTTCTCCCATTAAAGAAAGCAACTCATACATATTGAATTTTACAATTGGAGATGAGGAGCCTCATCCTCAATCTGATCAAACTTTCGATTTAAGCCATACACTGAGAATGATTTCAAATAAAGGGCCTTCTTGGAGTAGTAATTTATTTTTAACTACTTTGGCAGTAGCTCGAGCAGAATCATTAGGTTCTTCCAAAGTATTTGTTCCTTCTGGTTTCTTTCCTAAGGAATATGTAAGTAATAATTTTAATTTTAGATTAAATAACTTGGTTAATGAAGGGACAGATAGAGAAACAGAAATAGAAGTTATTTTTTACCCTTCCATAAACCAGACACATATGGGCAAAGCTATTCTTGGACCGAAGAAGAGTTTAGTTCTTGCTTCTGGAGGTACTGACAACACTGTTGCTGCTGCTTTGAAGAAAAGATTGGGTTCAAGAATTGGGATGTTTCAAGTAATCTATGGGCAAGCAGCAAGATATCAAGAAAAATGGTGTGTTGATGAGTTAATGGAAGATTTAGAATTAATCCAATTAACTCGTTTAGAATTAGATGTTCTTAAGCATTATGGGGGGTCTGCTTTATTAAGAGATGATATGCAATTGAAAGAAGACAACTTATTTTTGGAATATGTTCCTTTTCGTAATAGTATTTTTCTTGCTTCGGGATTAATGGTGGCTAATCAAGAAAGTTATAATTCTCTTATTCTTGGAGCACATCCTGATGATACAATGGCACCAGATGGAACAAGAACTTATGTTGATTCTTTCAATGATCTTTTAAATTGTTTTAATTTTAATACTCCTTCTATTGAAGCCCCTTTACTTTACTATGGTGGAAAACCAGAACTTATTGAGTTGGGTTTGGAATTAGGTGTTGATTTCAGTCATACTTGGTCTTGTCACACTTTCGTTCCTGAATACGATGCAGGTAATAAAGCAGAAGCATGCGGAACTTGTGGCAATTGTATTACTCGTTATTCAGCTTTTGAGAAACTCGGAAAAGTTGACCCAGTCGAATATAAAGAAAAACCTCCATTAAGAAAAAATTGGGCAGGCAAGAAAGAAGATCACCATCAATTAAGAAAAAAACTTCTTTTGAGCGACAATTAAATACCTTTCAGAATTAGTCTTGATTCCTTTTTCTGTTTTGTTTTCTTTTTCAAGTTCAGTTATTTTTTCTTTATCTTTTTCTAAGTTGAAATTAGGTATTATTGGCGTGTGTTGTAAAAGAAATAAAATATCTCTGATGTCTTTGTAATATTCTGTAGCATTATAATAATCTTTTTTAATTATCTTGAAATGATAATGTATTAATTGATTAATCATTTTATTTATCATAGTTCCTGTTCTTTCTCCAAAATACTGCCCCCTTCCAAATATTTTTTTGATGTTGATTTTGTCTTCTTCACCTACTTGTTGTGTTATGAAAAATCCTCCTTCTTTTAATACTCTAGAAATTTCTTTTGTATTGAATGGAGAATGTCTACAAATTACTAAATCAAAACTTTTTTCAGGAAAATTAAGATTGTTAATGTCTGCCTGAAAAAATTCAACATTTTTTTTCCTAGTTTTATTTAAATTTTCAATCGACTTATTAATCATTCCAGAAGAACTATCAATCCCTACTATTTTTTTACAATGGTCAGCTAGTTTTAATGTTTTCTCTCCTCCACCAGAACCGAGATCTAGAACAAAATAATCTTCTTTAAGATAAGATTTGATTATTTCTAGAAAAACCCATTTCTTATCTTCAATAGACAAATTTTTCTCAATTTTACTAAAATTCCAACCTATTTTCTCTCCCACTTTATCATAAAATGATATCATATATATCTTTTTAATATCTTTAATTTATAAAATATTTGGTTAAATTAACATAAAATTTATTAACAAGTTACTACTTTAAGATAATGGATGGTTATTACAAAAGAATTTACTTTTGATTCTTCCCATAAATTAGATTGGGAACTTGGGAAATGTAAAAATTTACAGGGACATACTTATAAACTTCATGTTTCGATTAAAGAGGAAGTAAATGAAAATAGAATTGTTTTTAATTTTAGTGATTTTAAAAATATAGTCAATGAAAATATTATTAAGTTATTGGATTATAAACATTTTAATGATATTATCTCAAATCCTACTGCAGAAAATATTGTGAAATATATTTGGAGGTTTCTTAAAGAAAAACTACTTCTTTATGAAATAAAGTTGTGGGAAACACCGATAAGTTTTGTTAATTTCAGGGGTGATTAAATGATTGATGTTCAAAGTTCAGAGCCCGACTCAAAAATTAACATCAATAAAGTTGGTGTTAAAAATTTAAGATATCCTTTAATTGTTCTTGATAAAGAGAAAGGAAAACAAAGAACAGTAGCTAAAATTTCATTGTATGTTGATCTTCCTAAGAGATATAAAGGAACTCATATGAGTCGGTTTATTGAGATTATTGATGAGTATACAGAGAAGGTTCTTACAGTAGATATTTTAAATAAATTAGTTAAAGAAGTAAGAAAAAGATTGGGTTCTCAAAAAGTTTATCTAGAAATATCTTTTCCTTATTTTTTAAGAAAAGAATCTCCTATTTCTAAAAAGAAATCATTTTTAAATTACACTTGTAAAATAATTCGTAGTTTAGATAATTGTAAAGTTAAACATTATACTGAAGTCAAAGTTCCTATAACTTCTTTATGCCCTTGTAGTAAAGAGATAAGTACTCGGGGTGCACATAGTCAAAGAGGACATGTAACTTTGAGAGTTTTACTTGATGAATTCATTTGGATAGAAGATTTAGTTAAGTTGATAGAAGAAGAATCCAGTTGTGAAGTTTATTCTCTGTTAAAAAGAGAAGACGAGAAATATGTTACGGAAAAAGCATACAGTAATCCCTCGTTTGTTGAAGATATTGTTAGAAAAATAGCTAAGAAAATTAAAAATGATCAAAGAATTATTTCGTTTAAGGTTGAATGTGAGAATCAAGAAAGTATCCATAATCATAATGCTTATGCATGCATAGAATCTTAGTTTGTGTTATTAATTAATTAATTAATTAATACCCATTGCTGGGCTTGAAACCATTTTGACCAATCCATGGGATTTTACACTGAGTCCCATCAAAATGGTCAAGAAGGTAGTATGCCCCCGCCGAACAGAGACGTTTTCTGCATAATCCAAGGGATTTCAAAAGTCCCCAAGAAAATGCAGAAAATAAAAGTGCCCCGGCCGAACAGAGACGTTTTCTGCATAATCCAAGGGATTTCAAAGTCCCATCAAAAATGCAGAAAATGAAACTGCCCCGGCCGGGATTTGAACCCGAGTCATTGCCTTTCTCTGAAAGGTTCCGAAAATCTTGTATTTTCGATATCTCGAAAGGGCAAGATGATAGTCCGGACTACACCACCGGGGCATTAAAGAGTCAATTTCTGAACTAATTTAAAAATCTTTCCTATTCTTAACAAATGTAGTATCACGTTTTAAGGGCACAGTATAATACATCTTGGTGATGTATTATGT
>CAYSWQ010000028.1:0-12429 GCA_964434885.1 uncultured Methanosarcinales archaeon
AAAAAATTAATTGGTACTTTTGGTAATAAAGAAGATACTTACGAGGAAATTATTAAACGAATGTACGATTTAGCAGTAAAAGAACAATTAAGAGAATTATTATTATCTTCAGAAAAAGCAATGACTCTAGATCAAGCTAGAAGACTAATCAATGATTAAAGTAACAATTCTTAGAAGTTTAGTTCTGGAAATTAAGAAGAAATTTAACAATAGCGAAGCAAATAAGATTATTGATCTTTTGTACAGCTTACAAGAAAACCCAAATAAAGGAAAACTCCTTGGTTCAGTCGGAGGAATCATGGTTAAAGAAATTAAGTACAAAAATTTTAGGTTCTATTTTGTCACAGACGGATACAAATTGTTATGTTATTCAAAAAAAGAGATTTGTGATGTGTTAATCCAATTTGTTAGAATGTCAGATAAGAAAAAACAACAAAAAACAATTAATGAAATTAAGAATATTCTATTCGCACTTGGTCCTGAAGGCTTGTAATTCCTTCCTCCAAATCATCACTACAAATCTCAAAGTCATATTTAATCTTCTTCAAAGAATGTTCATATAACTCATCATAGTATTTAACCAATAAAATCTTAGCTGCTTCTATATATTTTCCACCATCAATCAATTTAACAATTTCTTCTTTATTCTTCTTAGAAATTACTTTTTGCAAACCCAAAGTAATCTTTTTAATTTTAGAAATATTTTCAGAAGTAAAATACTCTCTAACGCATTCCTTAGCCCTAATATCTAGGTCTCTTTTCACATAAACATGAATTCCTTTTCCCATTGCTTTCCAAAAATTCTCTGGAATCATCAAATCTCCAATACGTCGACTCTCACCTTCAACATAAATAAACTTTTCTTGCCCCAAATCATTCAATCTTTTTAACAACAAAGAATCAAATTTCTTTTGAGAATTAGGAACCAGCCCTAAACTACCATATAAACTTCCCCGATGTTGAGCAAAACCTTCTAAATCAATAGAATTATCTAATTTATTAATCAAATCAGTTTTCCCAGAACAAGTTAACCCATGTAAAACTACCAATTTAGGAATCTCAAAGTTATCTAAACTCTTCCTAACATATTCTCTATATTTCTTGTAACCACCTTCCAACTGAAAAACATTAAACCCCAATTCTTCAAACAACTTACTCATTACTCCAGAACGCATTCCTCCTCTCCAGCAATACACTACTAACTCTCTACCTTCATATTTCTTAATTTTCTCAGTAATTCGAGGAATCTTTTTTTCGTAAAAAGCACGACCTTTCTCAATTGCTTGCTCAGTAGAAACCTGTTTATATATAGTACCCACAATTGCCCTTTCTGAATCATCCAGAATTGGAATATTAATTGCCCCAATGATACAATCTTCTGCAAATTCTTTCGGAGATCTAGTATCTACAAAAACAAAATCTCCATTCAAAGCATCTTTAACTTTAATCTTTTCAACCATTTTAATTCAAAGAAACAGACCAATAATAAATGTTTTGGGTAAAAACACATCATGCATCTTTATTCAATACACAATCAAATAAATAATTTTTACATGGATGAAATTTTTTCATCTTATAACCTTTCTTATTCAAATGTTTAAATAAAAAAGTAGATCCTGGAAATTGTTTATTACAACAACTTGTAAATTGGTAAAGAAATCCTTTATTTTTAGATCCAATGTGATTAACATACTCATTCAAATCTTCCTTCGAACCAGATATCTCACCATCAGAAACAAAAATCAAATCTACAGGCAGTTTTGAATTAATTTTTATGAATTTGGGCACTTTAGTACCTTCTCCTTGAAAATAGTTGATACCTTCAATAATTTTTCTCTTATTCTTACCTGGAGAAATATATCTTGATTTATCTGAAAAATTTGTTATTGCTACTTTATAACCTCTTCTTAATGCTGCCAAAGCAATTCCTGCTGCACAAGTTTGAACATGGGAATTAGTGGTACTTTGTGAGGTATCTACATATATGTGGGCAATTCTTTTTTCTAATACATTGAGATGTATTTTTTTATAGGGATTACAAGCTGATTCTCCACTCCCTCCTCCTGGAAGATTTCTTTCTGCCATTCTATTCAATTCACTTCTACTTTCTACTAATGGTAATTGGTTTACTAGATATCTACTTTTTTTTGCCTTTTTTTTAGTAGAACCAGGCAATTTAGCATCTGGGGTATATAGTTTATCTTCTAAAAAAGATGATAATCGGTAAATATTTTTAGGTCTTCCCGGTCTCATCTTAAGAAGTGGATTTGTTTTAACTTGACCTTTTATTTTTCTCTGCTTAACTACTTGTTTTCTTTTTCTTCTATTAATTGAAAGACTTTTTCTTTTAACTTTTTTATTTTCTTTTAACACTGGTTTTTCCTGTTGTACTATGTTATCTTTAGTTGTTTTTTTAGGTTCTTTAACTATTTCAAGTTCATATACTGTATTTGGAGGTGGATTAATTTTATCAGGCAAGGCCATACTTAGTCCTGCAGCTAAACCCAAATGTAAACTAATGGAAACAATAATATTTTCTAAAAGACCTGTTTTCTTCATAATATATTAGAAAAAACCCATATTTATAAATTTATAGTTTTTTTATTACTCAAAAGTAGTTGTATAATAATTTTAAAAAGATATTTTTAAAAAATAACTATTGGTTGTAAATCTTCTTCTCAACTTCTCTTACTCTACCTAAGAAACCTTTTAATTCAGATCGAGAATCAAAACTAACAACCCCCTCAAATGCAGTCAACCATTGAGTCCGATAACTTCTTTTTTTATCAGTCACATCAACTTCTTTTTGCATTTCATCATAAAAATCACTAAACTTACTTAAACTATTAACTAAATCTAAAGGATCAACATTAAAATTATCAATGGACTTTCCAGTACTCATTATTGTACCTGGATTATTTTCATCCAATATTGTTGCTAATTTTCTCACATAACAATTTGCTTCCATTTGAGCAACAACCTTGCCAGAATTTTCAAAAAGATCAGGATCCATTGTTCTTATTTCAATTACTGGTCGAAGAGTATTGTCTTTTAATTCAAATCTTTGATTATAAATTCCTATTATTCCTTCACTAATCCCATATTTAACAAAAGAAGGATTCGCTATTTGACATTTAAAATCTGGGTGCCCACTAACTACTTCTTTCCATTTTTGTTTATATTCAGAAACAACTGCTGCAACTTCTTCAATAGGTTTGCATTCTACTTCTGAATGCCTAGTTGCTTGATTAATGGTTTTTAATCTTTGTTTTAATTGACTTGCAGTATAATTCAATCCAGGAGATCTAACAAATTCATTTGGCTTTGTTTGATCAAAACCAGCAAATTTTAATAACTCTTCTATTTTTTGTTTATAAGATTGGGTTTTTTCTGGATTTATTTCTGGCGAATCTGTATGGATTGTTCGTACAGTTAGTTCAGATTGATTCTCATCAAATACTTGTAAATGCGGGATAAATATTTTGGCTCCTTCATATTCAACTATTTCACCTGGTCGAGTTAGATGGAGAGTTCTAGAAACTGAATCAAACCAACCATCTTCTTCTTCACAACCAAAAATAGGAGTATCCCAACCTAAAATTCTATTGACTTCTAAGTTTCCTTCTTCAAAACCTTCTTCTCTAATAACATCCATTAAATCAGAATCCAATGATTTCTTATAGCTATCGCCACCACATACCATATTTGACTTTACATACACTTAATTTATAAAACTTATGCAAGAGTACTTAGAAGTAGTTAATCACAACCCTTGCTGCAAATTCCACAATCTTCGATACAACCCCCCTTTCTTCTTGGTTAAATCCTGATGACTACCGACTTCCACAATTTTCCCTTCTCTCAAAGCCACAATTACATCTGCTTTCATAATTGTTGATAATCGATGAGCTATCATTATAGTTGTACGACCCACCATCAATTTCTCCAAATCCTTCTGAATTTCTTTCTCTGTTTCCGAATCCAAGGCAGAAGTTGCTTCATCCAATACTAAAATTTTCTTATCTGCCAAAATTGCTCTAGCTATACTTACTCTTTGTTTCTCTCCACCAGACAATTTAATTCCTCTTTCCCCAACTATTGTTTTCTCTTTTTTAGGTAATTTCTCAATCAATTTATCTAATTGGGCAAACTTAATGGCTTCCCAAACTTTTTCCTTACTTGCTTTTGGATTAGCATAAGCTACATTAAAGAAAATTGTATTATCAAATAAGATTGGTTCTTGTGGAACTATGCTCATGCTATTGCGCAAAGACTCTTGATCTACCAGAGAAATATCTTGGCCATCAATCAAAATTTTTCCTTTATTTAAATCAAACAACCTATACAACAATTTAACCATGGTGCTTTTTCCTCCACCTGAAGGCCCCATAAAAGCAACTTTAGTATTTGGTTTAATCTTCAAATTTAAACCACCAATCCCAAAAGCTTCACCTCTAGTTTGTGGATAGGCAAAATGAATATTTTTGTACTCTACTTCTCCTTTCTTAACTTTCAACTTCTTTGCTTCTGGAACATCAACTACCTCGTTCTTTTCTTTAAACATTTCAAACAAAGCAGTAACATCAATATTTGATCTAATAAATTGTCTATAACCATGCATCAAACTATGTAAGTAAGGTAATAATTTCCAAATTGAAGCATAGATTAAAGTAATACTTCCTATGGTTAAATTTCCTTCAGCAAAACCACTAAAACTCAAGTAAACAATAGCTGATATTCCTCCAATTAAAATTACAGTTTGAATGGCCACATACCAACTAAAATAATCCCAAAAAACAATCCTGGCTTTTTTTAATTTCTTGGATAATCCCGAAAAATAACCCTGGGTTCTTTTCTCTTTTCCAAAATATTTTACTGTTTCAATATTTAAAAAAACATCACTAAGATTTTGCTTCAAGATGTCTTCTTGATAATTGGTATCATTTTGAGGTACTTTTTGTTTACCTGTAACCCAAAAACCAAAAATGATGTAGGCAACCACCATAATAAACAAAGCTACCGAAGTTCTAAAATCAAAATATAAAATTACTCCTACCGATAAAACAATTCTAATAATTACTGGAAAAAAATTAAACCAAATTGCATCTAGTAGTGATTCAACTTTACCCACTCCTCTAGTAAATTGAGAAATAATAGATCCTGTTTTTTTATTAATGTGGTATCTATAAGACAAATTCATCACATGCCAAAAAGAATCTTTTTCTAAATTATTCATGAACTTTCCTTCTAACCTATTAAAAACCCTAATTTTCACATACCATAACAAACTATTAAACACTCCTCTCAATGAAAAAAAGACAACCACAATCAAAGATAGGAAATGTAAAAATTCTGTTTTAGTTATAATGTTGGCAGTCAAATCTGCCCCTTTATCTATTAAAAATTTTAATAAAAAGTTATCAAAAAAAGCCAAGATTTCAATAACAATCAAGATTGTAAATAATAATGCTATTCTTTTCTTATCTTTTTTTAAGTACGACCAAATTATCTTCAGATTATATTTGGTATCTACTTCATATTTTTTGATGTTATACATTAGTCTATCCTCTATTAAATATAATATATAGAATCCAGAAGTAATATTTAAAACTATGTTTTTTGCAAAAACTTAAAAACATTGCTATACTACATTATCAAATGCCAACTTCAAAAAAATCAATAAAAGAATACAACAATAATTATCGAGAATGGTTAGAAAATAAAGGATTGGGCCACTCTCATCTAGAAAAACCTGCAATGTATTCTATGTTGGGGGACATCAAAAACAAAAAAATTCTTTGTTTGGGTTGTGGTGCTGGTGAAGAATGTGAATATTTATTGTCACAAGGTGCTAAACAAGTTGTAGGGATTGATATTTCTAAAAGTTTAATTAAAATAGCTCAGAAATCTTACCCCCATATTAAATTTAGTGTTATGGATATGGAAAAAATTGATTATTCGGATTCTTCTTTTGATTTTGTATATTCTAGTTTAGTTTTACATTATGTAAAAGATTGGACCCAAGTACTTCAAGAGATCAATCGAGTTCTCAAATCAAATGGAATTTTTCTCTTCTCTACACATAATCCAGTGTATTGGGGTTTTACTAAAGAAATAAACAATAATGAAAAAGTACGCCGATTAGGCTATCGTAAGAATTTAGTAACGAAACAAATTGAAGTCTTCGGAGATTATCTTAAAGTTAAAAAAATCAGAGACATTTGGTATAATAATTTTAAAGTTACTTACTATCACAAACCTTTTTCTTTTATGATTAAGGAGATTATCTCCTCTGGATTTAAGATTATCGAATGCCAAGAACCTAAACCAACTATCGAAACTAAAAAAATAGCTCCTGAATTCTGGAAGAAAGCCAGCAGAATTCCTCTTTTTATAATTTTTAAATTAAAGAAGTGATTTATAATAAATCCATATTCCCGAAAAACCAGCAAAGATTCCAGTAATTACCCATACTAATGAGGGAGCACCCTGATACAAGGCCAACAACAATCCCAAAATCGCACTTAATGACCACAAAATCTTCAAAGTTAACATTATTGAAAAATCTTTTTTCTTAGTAAAATACGAAGCCCCTCCAATTCCAATCAAAGCAGCTCCCACTAAGCGAGGAGTAACAGTTTCCACTGTTTTCAACCCAAATAATCCCAAATTCCATTCTGGAAACAACAATAAGGGAATCGCAAAAATAATATCAACAACAAAATGAATCAAAAACCACACTCGCAAAGATTTCATACATTTAGTAATTGTTTAAAGTATATAAAATTATGCTCAACTTAGGCTTCATCCAGAATAGAGGAAATCTGTATACTGCGTGCCGGCGCGAGGATTTTGAGGGTAGCGCCAAAGGAGGCCCATTTTTCCGTCGTTTTGAGGAAAAATCACTGGGCCGTGCCCTACCCACAAAATGCGCCTATTGCAGGCAGTATACAGAAATGTATTATTCTGGATGAAGTCTCAACTTATTTATTATTAAACGTAACTTTATAACTGAGAGTCATTTTAACACAGTGATGACAGAAATAACTTCATTTAAAGATCTAAAATTGATTCCACCTTTACAAAAAGCAATTGATAAAAAAGGTTACAAAGTACCAACTCCCATCCAAGTAGAATCTATTCCTGGATTACTAAAAGGTAAAGATTTAATTGGAATTGCACAAACTGGAACAGGTAAAACTGCTGCTTTTATCTTACCACTTTTACAAAGAATGAAAGAGCAATATCCAAGGAAAATCAAAACTTTAATTTTAACTCCAACAAGAGAATTAGCTGCTCAAATTGGAACTAGTATTTCTACGTATGGTAAATTTCTAAATTACAAACACACAGTTATTTTTGGTGGTGTTGGCCAAGGTAGACAAGTCTCAGATTTAAGAAAAGGAGTAGATATTGTAGTCGCAACCCCAGGTAGATTATTAGATTTATTGAATCAAAAAAAATTAACTCTCAATAATATAGAATTTTTTGTCTTAGATGAAGCTGATCGAATGTTAGATATGGGTTTTATTCATGATATCAAAAAAATAATTGCGAAATTACCATCTAAACGACAATCTTTATTTTTCTCAGCTACAATGGGACCTAAAATTAACCAATTAGCCAAAAGTCTTCTTAAAAATCCAATTCATGTTGAAATCACTCCTTCAGCTACAACAGTAGAAAGAATCAAACAACGTCTTTTTTTCGTTGATTCCCACAAAAAACAAAAATTGTTATTAGAATTACTAAAAGAAAAACATTTAACTAGTGTTTTAGTTTTTACCAGAACAAAACACCGAGCTAACAAATTATCTACTTTTCTAAATAAAAACAATATCAAGTCTGATGCTATCCATGGCAATAAATCCCAAAAAGCGAGAACTCGCGCAATTAGAAATTTTAGAAAAAGTAAAATCAAAGTCTTGGTCGCTACCGATATTGCTGCGAGAGGAATTGATATAGATAATATCTCTCATGTTATTAATTTTGAATTACCAAATGAACCAGAAAGTTATGTTCATCGGATTGGTAGAACTGCTCGGGCCGGAACTGATGGTACTGCTTACTCTTTTTGTGCTGCGGATGAAAGAAACTACTTAAGAGATATTGAAAAATTAATCAAGCAAAAAATTGAAGTTATTAAGCATGATTTTCATTCTGAAACTGCTAAAAATGCTACTGGGGCTGCAGCACGACCTCCACCTCGAAGACAATTTTCTAAAAAACGTAAACCGAAATACAAGCGTACTTTTCGAGCAAGAAATAAATAAGAGCAAAATATTTATAATTAGGGTTAATTTTCAATCAAAAGTGGTTTTCTGAGAGTTGATAAAATGTCATTAGAAAAAACAATTGTACATATTGGACCTGCTATTGCTTCTCTTCCAGAAGAAGTTAAACCTGGAGAAAAACATTATTGCTTTGATCCAGGTTATGCCAACAATCCAACTACACTAAATTATGATTTTCTCTTATCTCCAGGTTGTTCTTATGAAGAAATGGTTGAAAGGTTTATGCAAAAAACTAACACTTATCTCTTATCTGACCCATCAATTGAAAAATTAAAAAAACAAGGGGTTGAATTTTTTGGTCAACCTGCTGTTAAAACACCCCTATCTGCAAATTCTGTAGATGAAATTTATGCTTTTAATGTTTTTAGTGCCCCAAGAAGAACACACACTTGGAAAACTTTTTGTGAAGCAGAAAGAATTCTGAAACCTTCTGGTTCTTTTTATATTGGTGCGTTTTGCACTCCAGAATATTTTTCTTTGAATAATCTCCAACAAGTTGCCGAAATTACTGGTTTTGATACAGAGGTTTTAGTTGATTGTGTTGTAGAAAGAGAAATAACTTCTGAAGAAGCAGCAATCATTACCAATTCATTTAGACCACGTCTCTATTGTGTAGAAGGAAACAAAATGAACAACATTTATCTAACTAAATTAAATAAAAACTTACATAAAACAAACCATTATGATCTTTTAATTGAAGAAGTATTAAATGAACCAGGAAATTCCAAATTAAAAGAAATTTTATTTTAAACAGATTCATAATAAAACTAAAATTTGACAGATAAAATGGATGATCTTGAAATAGAATTAATGAAAATTATTATGGAAGGAAGAAAAGCACGTACGGTTTGTCATGAACTTGGTTTCTCTCCGGAAAAAACCCAAATACAAGTCTATGTTCATACCATGATGAATGGTTATCTTTTTGATGATGTAGATGAGGTAACTGAAGTTATTCAACAAGTTGGAGAAGCTTCACCTCACTTAAATGAAGCTGCTAAAATAATGGGTGGAGCAATACAAAAATTTAATCAAGATCCAGTTTATCGGAAAGAAGTTCTAGAAGAATATCTTAAATTTGTTAAACCCAGAATTAATGATTGTCAATTAGCCGAGAGTTAAATTACTTTCTTTTGCAGTTAACTTTATAAGTCCTTTTTATTTAATAAGTATATGCAAAAAAAGAGGACGATAGTTTTTCCTAGTAGTAGAGCTCAAATCACTATTTTTATCATTCTCGGAATTGTTATTTTTGCAGTAGCTTTATTCATGATTTCTCTATTCCAAGATGTTCAAAAGAAAGAAATCGCTGGAGAAAAAGAAAAGATTTTCAGCAAATTAGCTTCTAAAGAACCTTGGAGATTGTATATTGATGATTGCTTAACAGATGAACTAGCCAAAGGTCTAGTCTTAATTGGTCAGCAAGGAGGTTTATGGAAAGGTCAACCTGGAGGAATTTTTGATTTTTCTTCTACTTCTGGTGTTTCTTATCTGAATACTCAATTGGCTTATGGTATTACTAATAAACAACATCTCCCTTCTAATCAATATCCTTGTCAGAAAGGTTTACCTGAAGAATTTTGTGAATATCAATATCCCAATAGTTCTTTCTCCCCTTCTCATGGAGTCAAATTTGGTGTTCCCAAATTAAGTCAAAGAGCAATAGAAGGGATGCTTGGAGATTATCTAAAAAATAAAACCATTAAATGTATTTCTGATTTTGTCCAAAACAATTATTCTGTTTATGTTACGGTTAACATTGATAAGATGGATTTGACATTAGATGTTTTGGATGAAGGAATAAAAATTGCTGCTGAAGTTCCTTTACAAGTTGGAACTAGAGAGTCTTTTACTCAAAGTTCAGAATTTGATTTATTCTATCCAACTTACTTTAAAAGATTCTTAGATACCTCTATCTCCAGACCGTTGGGTTTTGATACTTCTTACTTAGATTTTAATTACACTTCTTCAAATTTAAAACAAAATAAATTCAAACATGGTTGTTTTAAAGAAGGCAAAATAACAGAATGTACCAAATCATTAAACCAACCAGTTGGTTTCACAGTTAAGACTGCGATTAAGAAAGACGCCTTGCCTACTGGAGATGATATTTATCGTTTTGTTGCTAGTGGAATTTTGAAAAATCAAGATTATATTTTTCAATTCGCTAGACAAAATCGACCACCTGCTTTAGATTATGTTTCTCGTTATTCTTGTTTGAAAGAAGGTTATGATTATTTAGTTATTCCTCAAGGGAAAGACAAAGAAGACCAGTTGATTAATATTTCTTTATCTGCTATTGATCCAGACGAAGAAAATGTTACTTATGAATTCAAAAGTTCTTTAGTACCTGCTAAATTTGATGCTGCGGGAGAAGCATATGCTACTAATCGTTTTGTTGTTGATAGTAAGTCTATTTCTCCTAATTGGTATAATATTTCTGCTGTCGCTAAAGATGATTTTGGCAAACAAGACAATCAAACAGTTAGGGTATTAATAGATCGACCAATCAAAGTTCATATCAATGTAACTCTTCCTTATGATATTAATAATGAAATTAGTAAAGGGGTTTTTGTAATTTCTAAAGAAGACCCTTTCTTTGTTAAAGTTGATTTACCTCAGAAAAGTTTAATTGCTAAGAAACCAGAGATCGTTTTGAGTTACAAAAGTTTGTCTAACTCTCTAGATGGGTTCCAATATAAATATGAACAACCAGGTTTACAACCTTGCTTTGCTTTCCCTGGTATCAATCAAATCTCTAATTGCTTATTAAGTAGTTATAATCTAGATAAATGGCAAGTTAAATTGAAATCTCCTTTCTATAACATGACTAAAGCAAGAGGTAAACTCAAAGTAGATTATGGCATTACTTACTGTGATAAGAATACTCAAGAATCAGCTGCAGAAGTTACATTGAATGTGGTACAATGTATTCCTTATCAAAATAAATTACATCCTTATCCTTATATAGAAGACACTGAGTATTACAAAACAAAACTAGGAGATAAAGATCCAACTACAGGTAAACATTCAAAATCCAAAGAAGACATTAATACTTTTTTAGCTAACCACTCTTGCTGTGAAGGCCCTCTTGATAACCCTGGATTATGGGCTCCTAAAAAGAAAGGAACAGTTTGTTATGAACAAGAAACTGGAGAAAGTTGTTTGAGTAATAGTCCATTCTTAACTAAAATAAAACTAATTGGAAAATGTGATGGCCTTCGTGGAAATGTTTGTGGTGAACTAAAGAAAATCCCAGTTAAAACAACTGGCCCACAGAAATGTGGAGATCCTGACAAAGGTTGTGCCGTGGACAAAGCCTGCAAGGACCAAGAACCATATTCCTACTCCAAAGATGCTTGGTGCAATGAAGGTCTTGGATGTAGAAGTACTTGCACTACTGAGATTGTCGCCACTGCTGGAATAGCCAACACCGTCAAACTACAAGGCTTCAGCCCAACCCTAGTCAAATCCAAACACCAACAATTTAAATGTGGCTGTAGTAAGAAAATTGGTGGTAAATATGTTTATATTGATCTACCTTGTTGGAATTTGGATAAAATGAGAACAGGACAATGTAAAGAAGCTAAAAAAGGATGGGGGTCAAAACCATCTTGTGTAACACCTTAATTAAATTATTTTTTTGATATTTTAATATAATCTAAAAAACCCTGGTGTGAATTATTATCTGTCCCTTGAAAGTTGACATGAACTTTTAATGAATTATTTGCAAGTGCGCATTTATTTATGCTACCTTTCTTAATTCCATCAACATAAAAATCAACCTGATTTTTTGTAGCTTCAAATTTATATATTTGAAATTTGGTAATTTCATTGCCAATAATACCCGAATCTTGGCAACTGCTGTCACCTAAACCATAAGTAAATGTACTATTATCTCCATCGTGTATAAAACCAATTCCGCTTTGCGCATTTGATAATTTCAAAAATAGATCAATTCCTTTTCTACTACCTAATTTGGCTCTGGCCTCGAAAACATAAGTATTATCTCCGATGATATATGTTTGATTACTTTCAAAAATAGCTGCATTATTCGTAGTAACTTCCAAAACACCATTATTCAAAACAACTTTATCATCAGAAGCAGTTACATTCCACTTACTAGTATCAATAC